>NZ_JAKKSH010000005.1:0-197446 GCF_025653395.1 Shewanella sp. SW24 | reverse complement strand
CCACACGCCTCCATAACGATAAGGCAAGGCTCAATTTTCGCGACAAAGGGCAGCAAGTCTTTGCGTCTAAGCATTTTCTTTTTGATTAACTTGCCTGCTTTATCGACACCAACAGCATGAAAAACAGACTTTGCGATATCTAAACCGATTGTAGTAATCTTCATAGGTGGACCCGTCCTCTTTCTGATGAGTTTTAGCGACTACATCGTGGCCCATTGCGAGGCCGATTAAAAGTGGATGGGTCCATTCYATTATCCCTAAAGACATATATCAGCAATAACAGGGTTTTGATTGACAAAAATGCTATCTTATTGTCTACAATGGAAATAATAAGGCTGAAAAACCAAGGATATTTATGCCCACTGACGTCGTATCAAGCCAAGCTACCCTGCTCAACAGTAAACAATTATATCGCATTTGCGAACTCGACCAATTAAGCACAGATTGCCAATCGACAGCAGAACTCACACCTCTCAATGATATTGTCGGCCAAGAACGCGCCCAGCAAGCGGTAGAGTTTGCAATGGGAATTAAAGAAAAGGGTTACAACATCTACGCCATAGGTCAGAACGGCCTCGGCAAACGGACCATGATGCTGCGTTACCTAAGCCGTCACGAGCCAAACGACCATACCCTGTACGATTGGTGCTATGTGGTTAATTTCGATGATACCCGTTGCCCTAAAGTGCTGAAACTGAGTGCAGGGACTGGGCTTGAATTTAAAAAAGCCGTCGAAAAGTTGATGCTTAAACTTGTCAAAGCTATGCCTTTAGCCTTTGATAATGAAATGTATTATGCCCGCACCGAAAAGCTCAAAAGCCAATTATCACAGAAACAAGAAGTCGCACTCACTGAATTAACCGAAGAAGCAAAACAAAAAGGCATCAGCCTCAGTTTAACCATGCAGGGCGACTATCAAATGGTAGCGCTCAATGGTGAAGAACCCCATGACGAAGCTTCATTCGAAGCATTGACAGAGACTGAACGTAGTCAATTTGAAAGTAATATCAATGGCCTAGAAGTTAAACTGCGCGGTATTATTCGCCAAATCACTGAATGGGAAGAAGAATTCAGCGACAAGCAGCAAGAGCATGACGAACAAGTCGCCAAAGAAGTATTAATCCATTTTATTAAGCCACTCAAAGATAAGTTCAAGCACCAGCCCGAAGCGCGGACTTTCTTAACCGGTATGCAGGCGGATATCTTAGACAATTTAGATATCTTTTTAGAAGAAAGTGAAGAACAACTGGGCCTAGCCTACGCTTCCCTTGAAAAGAAAATGCCCCGCCGCTACCAAGTTAACGTTTTGGTCGCTCAAGGGACTCAAAAATTCCCTATTGTCGTAGAAGAAAGCCCAAGTTATCACAGCCTATTTGGCTATGTGGAAAATGCTACCTTCAGGGGGACAGTGTTCACCGACTTCTCACTTATCCGCTCAGGCAGTCTGCACAAAGCTAACGGCGGCGTGTTATTGATGGATGCGGTAAAAGTGTTAGAACGCCCTTACGTGTGGGACGGGTTAAAACGCGCCCTGCGTTCACGCAAACTGGATTTAAGCTCACTCGAGCGGGAAGTGTCACTGTCGGGCACTATTTCATTAGCGCCTGAGCCTATCCCCTTAGATGTGAAAATTATTCTGTTTGGCGATCATGAAACTTATCAGCTGTTACAGCACTATGATCCTGACTTCAGTGAGTTATTCCGCGTTACCGCCGATTTTGAAGATGTGATGGACAGAACCTCAACTTCTGAGGCGCACTATGCCCGCTTTATTTCGAGCATAGTTCACGACAACAACATGCTGCACTGCGACCGCGCCGCCATAGCGCGCATCATTGAATACAGCTCGCGGGAAGCCGAAGACCAACAAAAACTGTCGCTACACTCGGCCAATATTGCCAACCTACTGCGGGAATCAAACTACTGCGCTAAATCGGCAGGCAGTCAGCAAATTTTAGTGCCGCACGTTGAGCAAGCACTGCGAAATCAAGAGCAAAGAGTCTCGCGTCTTCACGACAACATAATGCAAAGCTTTACCAACGGCACGACCTTGATTAGCACTCAGGGCAAAGTGGTTGGGCAAATCAATGCCTTATCCGTCATCTCGACCTCAGATCATCAGTTTGGTATGCCCAATCGCATCACAGCAACCACAGCCTTTGGTAAGGGTGAAGTGATGGATATCGAGCACAGAGTCAAACTTGGAGGCCGGATCCATTCTAAGGGCGTGTTGATCTTAACCGCTTATTTAGCCTCAGTTTTAGGTAAGACGGCGCAAATCCCGCTCACCACTTACCTCACCTTTGAGCAATCATACAGCGGTGTGGACGGTGACAGCGCGTCAATGGCCGAATGCTGCGCCATTATCTCGGCTATTAGCGAGCAAGCAATTAGGCAAGATATTGCCATCACAGGTTCGATGAACCAATTTGGTGAGGCTCAGCCCATTGGCGGCGTGAATGAAAAAATTGAAGGCTTCTTCGATGTCTGCAAAATAAAAGGCCGTACGCCGGAGCAAGGGGTGATTATTCCGGCCTCGAACATGGCCAACCTTATGCTGCGCAAAGACATTGTCGATGCAGTGGCACAGGGGAAATTCCATATTTGGGCTATTACCCATGTGACTCAAGCCATGGAATTGCTGCTTGGTAAAACCGCAGGAAGTTTGTCGCAAACGGCCACACCTAGCCAAGGGCAATATTCTCCCGAGAGCATTTTTGGCATCGCTCAGCAAAAGCTCACCGCACTCAGATCCTTAGTTAAAACGGATTAAATAAAAGGCACGAGATAAACGAAAAGGGTTAGCCAATGCTAACCCTTTCTTTATAAAGCTATTAAATGAAATTACACTAAGCTTGCTAGCATGTCATCGCTGTAAGGAACCAGTTCAACGCCATCACGAACGCGAGCAACATAGTCAGGATTGGCAATGAATGGGCGACCAATAGCAATCAAATCAAACTTATTCGCCGCAATCGCTTCACTGGCGGTTTCAGCGCTGTAGCTTCCAACTCCCACTAAGGTTTTGCCATAGTGTGCGCGCACATAGCTTGAAGCTCTGCCACCAAGATAATCGAATTCCATGCTGTCATCGAAAATCCCAATATGTACAAAAGCGATATCGCGGGATTCCAGCTCAGGCAAGAAGTAATCGAATACTTCGCGGTCACGACTATCTGCCGCCATATTGAAATAAGCCCCTGGAGAAATCCGTAAACCGGTTCTGTCTTTGCCGATACAAGCCACAACAGCATCGACAACCTCAAGCGCAAAACGGGACATATTGGCAGGTGTTCCACCGTATTCATCGGTGCGGCGATTGCTGTCATGGTGCAAGAAAGTGTCAATCAAATAACCATTTGCACCGTGGATTTCGACGCCATCGAACCCAGCTTCAATGGCATTTTCCGCCGCTTTGGCGTAATCACGCACTAGGCCTTGAATATCCTCAAGTGTGGCAGGTTTTGGTGTGACATAAGTCAGTTCGCGCATTCTTGGCACGCTGCCTTCAATTTTCTGCGCTGATGCCGCAAGCACATCGCCACCACCGAAAAAGTGTGGATGAGCGACGCGGCCCGTATGCCATAACTGCACAAAAATCTTACCGCCATTGGCATGTACCGCATCGGTCACTTTACGCCAGCCAGCAATTTGCGCTTGAGTAAAAATACCAGGGGTATTTGGGTAACCTTGAGCATCGGGACGAATAATAGTCGCCTCTGTGATGATCAAACCCGCTTCGGCGCGGCGTGCATAATAGGCAACCATATCATCGGTCGGCACTAAATCGGCATCCGCCATACAACGGGTTAAAGGTGCCATTAAAATACGATTATTTAAGGTAATAGTGTCATTAAGTGAGTAGGTATCGAACAGATTTTCCAATGAATTTGGCGTGGTTTGTGTGGTCATTTTCTCAGTTCCATTCTTGAATATGCATTCAAGATATTATTATTTGAACGATCATTCAAGTTCATTTTTGAATGTTTGTTCAAATTTAGGTAGAATCTGGCCTAAGCGTTTCTATACAAGTGAATTAAATTCGATGCGTAATGCAGAGTTCGACCGAGAACAGGTACTTCGCGGCGCTATGGCCGCCTTCATGCACAAGGGTTACACCAAAACGAGCATGCAAGATCTTACTCAAGCCACGGGATTACATCCGGGGTCGATTTACTGTGCCTTCACTAATAAACGCGGGTTATTAATCGCGGCCATTGAGCAATATCAACTCGACAGAAACGAGCAATTCAACAATCTATTCGGCAATGGCGAGAATGTGCTGACTAATTTGAAAACCTACTTAGATCATCTCGTTATTGAATGTCTGAGTTGCGATAGCGCCCAAGCTTGCTTACTGACAAAAGCGTTAAATGAAATTGCAGAGCAAGATGTTGAGATCCGGGACATCATCAATCAGTATCTACAATCTTGGCAGCAAGCACTCACACTACAATTTGCCACCGCAACGTTACAAAGACTCCTCCAAGGCAATCGCAGCAGCGAGCAAAGAGCCCAATATTTAATGATGGGAATTTATGGTTTAAGAACCTTCGCCCACACCCATCCTAATGCCGAAACCTTACAGTACCTTGCAGACCAATTAATGGCAGAAGTCTGCCATTAAAGTGCGTTAATTTGTGGGACAGTAAATATCTGAATGACTAACCGAATATGATTAGGCGAACAAGCGCTAACATTAATAGAAATAGATGTATTGAATAGAATTTTTGCAGAAGATGTCGGGACGATAATTTAGCAAAGCGAATTATTCGTCCCAAGAATGACGATTAGTTTAAAATGTTAACCTATATTAGCTTGAGCAAACACTCGCTCGCCTAATGAATTCAATATCTTACACTCACCTTCAAGTACAGCAATGATAGATTTTCCCTTGCGGAAACTTGCAGGTATCATCACACGCCCAGCTTCACTCACTGGCAAATTACCTAATACGGCGTTGTGCATAATTAACCCTACGGGCGCATCATAATATAAAACAGTTACAGTCGCTTGATTTGCTTGCATCACATTTAACTCACATTAAGCAGCATCTACTGCGTTATATTTACGTCGCAAGAGAGCTCCCTGTCCTTAACATTTTAAAATATCCAGAAAGATATTTTAAACATTTTAAATCAATTGCTTAAGGTCTTATTCAAATTTTATGATTTTTTATTGGATACAATACTGTCTTATACTGTACACCTTGGGCTATTTAAGCACTTCGGCAAAAAGATGCCAATCTATTTCTATTATGTTAATCAATTACCCACTATCGATCACATATAAGACACAAATAAAGATGCGTTTTTATGCATTTTTTAGAGTAAATAACCTAAATTTGAGTTATCAGTAATCTACTTAGCTTTAAATCCCACTCGAAATCCGCCCCAATGTTTACCGTTTACAAAAATGGGTACCGACAAGTCGTGCATCACTTCGCCCGTATCGCGTTTATAAGTTTGCAATAGCACAGGTTCAGTATGGGCGCCGCAACGGATCCCTGTCGGATCATTAAACAAGCGTTTGGTTCGATTGTGCACCATATCAACCTCAACTTTGCCTGTCAGTGCTTGGCTAAAGCGTTTATTATGGGTCGGAAAATAACCTTTCCTATCAACGGCTCCCGCATAAATAATTTCGCTGTGTTTTGCCAGAATGGGCTCTTGAATTGTTGGAAAATGCTGATCGGTATAACGATCGAAAGCCGTGCTGTATTTCTGCGGCTGAGTATTGGTAATAGGTTGGTATTTAGGATTAAACAAATCAGCCTCGCTAAAACTGCCACTGGCTAAACCTTGTGCTAACTTGTCACCGCACGCTTTAGCTGCAACATTCGCCAATTGCAGAACCTGCTGATCGAAGGTTTGTGTATCCCATTTAGACAGCGCTTTAAAAATACCCTCAGTGGTCAAGGATAAAGTAAAGGCCTGCTCGGATACGCTATGACTCTGTTTACCCGTCGAATTTAACGAGTCACGTATTTGAGTCACCGAGCGGCTAATGTCGTTAGTAGTGTTGTTATATTGTTTGAGTGAATCTTCCATATCACCTAAGGCATGGGCCGATTGGGTCACAGAAGCCGAAATCTCAGTGAAGTGCGCGTCTAACTCGCCCATAGCCGCGACCACATCGGCGGTTTGCGTTACGACCCTTTCCATCAGCCCAGAAGTTTTATCCGTTTCACTGCGGATTTCTAATAGCATTTTGCCAATATCTTGGGTTGCACCCGCGGTTTTACCCGCAAGGCTGCGTACTTCGTCTGCCACTACCGCAAAACCTCGACCCTGCTCTCCCGCACGAGCCGCTTCGATGGCCGCATTTAACGCCAACAGATTAGTTTGCTCGGCAACGGAGTTAATCACTTCGGTAATTTTTTGGATTTCTTCGGCTCTTGATTTAAGCGCCTGCACTTGCTCAGCGGCAGTATCAATATCCGTACTCAGTGAACGAATAGCCGCAACACCTTTCTGAGCTTGACTTCGTCCCTGCACGCTAACGCGCTCAGCCTCTTGAGCTTGGCCTAAAATATCGGCGGCATTATCACCAAGTTGGGCCGTAGTGTGGCTCAATTGCCCTGCAGCAACAGCAATGGCACTGGCATGCTCGCCATTTGATTCAATTGATTTATTCAATAAATCAATAAAATGCGACACCTCAGCCGAACCGATAGCAATTTTGCTGGTTTGCACACTAATGTCGTGGGCGGGAATGCTTTGCTCTTGTAATGCCTTAATGTTTGCCTCATCGGTGTCGAGCTTAGCCTTAGATGCGCGCAAACACACCCACACCACTAAGCCACAGGCAAGAACGCCCAAGATCAACGCCTGCACAATACTCGGAAGATGCAGTCCCTCAAGTAATAAACTCCCTAGAGTGACCAGTATGAAACTGATGAAAATTAAAATTTTGTGCTGTATTTCCATATACTTCCCGTAACTGCGCAAGGTAAAAATGAAAGGGAAATGCTAAGAGTCGAATCATTAGCCTTCGTTCAGTTGGTATCAATTACAGCGGCTATTGCTTACAACTGACGAGGGAGGGCTAACTATGATAGCGCTCAAGATTTATAGTTTTAGTCTATTTCTCTGAATAAGCTAGATAATTTATCTCGCTAAATAAACAAAGTAGAAGTTAGCTATCATCAACAGTCTCACGAGCGTATGGCATTAGACATTAGTATTAATCTATCGCGATATAGTCCTAGCCTATCTAAAAGCGGATCTTCCTTGATAAAACCAACTTTGCCCTGAAATGCGTGCCCCGTCGCCTTCTAGGTAATAAATCACATAGGGACGACTGCACTTATGCCAAGAAAACTGCTAATATCGGCGCAATTTTTTTGAGCTAACGAGATCAAGATGGGCAGAGCATATCAAAACAAGAAAGAATCCATGGCGAAAACAGCCGGTCAAAAAACCCGCATTTATTCACGCTACGGTAAAGAGATTTACGTTGTCGCTAAGCAAGGCGGCGTTGAGCCCGATGGAAACTTATCACTGCGTCGCTTAATTGAACGCGCTAAGAAAGACCAAGTGCCTGCGCATGTTATTGAACGCGCAATTGAAAAAGCCAAAGGCGGCGGTGGTGAAGATTACGATACCGCCCGTTACGAAGGTTTTGGTCCTGGCAACTGCATGGTCATTGTTGACTGCTTAACCGATAACGTAAAACGTACCTTCACCGAAGTGCGTCAAGCCTTCGTGAAAAACGATGCCAAACTCGGCGGCCCTGGTACAGTTGGCCACATGTTTGATCATCAAGCCGTGTTCGTGTTTGCGGGTGATGACGAAGATGCGATTTTAGAACTGCTGATGATGGCTGACGTTGATGTAAGCGATGTTGAGCTGGAAGATGGCTTAATCACAGTTTACGCGCCGCACACTGAGTACTTTAAAGTCAAAACAGCGCTGACCGAAGCGATGCCAGAGGTTAACTTTGAATTTGACAATATCACCTTCGTACCGCAGGACATGACTAAAGTTGAAGGTGAAGATGTCGTTATGTTTGAAAAGTTTATTGCCGCACTTGAAGATTGTGACGACGTACAAAACGTCTATCACAATGCGGAAATTGATGACTAAACGTTTCTTTCGCCTGAAACAAAAACGCAGCCAAGAGCTGCGTTTTTTATTTATAGATCAAAATATTAAGCTTCAATAAAGCAGCCATGAAACCCTAGTGGCAATACCCTGTTCATTTGAGCTGAAGCGATGGGGCCCGCACTGATATCACTGGCACGAAACAAAGACAAACCAGACTGTGCATTATGGTAATCGAGCCAAGTCATCAGTAAATAGGCTTCGTGCTGCTCAGTGGCGGGGATATAGAGCGGCTCTTCGGCAATTTTGCCTTTGCCAAGATAAAACGCGCTATAGCTCGCGTCGCCAAGTGTATCCGCACTGTGCTTGCTGCTGTCTTTTGCATTATGAATACAATACAGAGTGTTACTTAGCCCTGATTCAGAGTCAGATTCTGCTTCATATTTAAAGTTAGAGCTGGAGCCAGAGTTAACAGCTGAATCTGATCTTGCTCCAACGCCAAATAACGGAGCAAACGCCGAAGCCCCACCTGTTTTCTCTGCAAACGCTTTTTCACCGCTAGTTTGTTTCTTACTCATAATGTGCTGCGAAAACTGGGGGAACTCCATCATCACGCCGCTGCGCTTAATACGTGCAGAGAAAGACAAGGTCTCCGCAAACTGCGCTTTGCTAGCTGCTGTGAGTGGTACTGTGAGCGGTACTGTGATAGTCACTAACTCTGCATGGGGTGTCTTAGTTTTACGCTCCCCCGTCAGTAACCCCTTCATCCCTTGGGTTAAAATAGCTGAATTGGGATAGAGGCAAAGCTGCACAGAAAGTTCGTCATTCTTCTCAATGGCTTGACCAAAGTGAAACACAAATCCCGCAGGTAGCAGGTATAACTGGCGCACGCTAAAATCAGCTTTGTCGATGACTAGTAATTGCGATGGCAATTCGGGGCGCCATTTAAAGGCATCAACATAGGTTTCGCCCTCTTCATACACGCAGGATGAAATGTAAAACACCAGCTTATTCTCACTCTGCGCGAAGGCATGTAAGTAACTCGCCTGTGGCAATTCAATCACTTCCATTCTGGCTATGCTGTCATCGGGTGCCACTTGATACACAAGTAATTGCTTCTCACCACCGACATACCAGACGCCAAAATTCCATAGTCCACCTTGTCCATCATCGAGTGGATGGGCGGAAAAGGGTAAACCCTTAAACTTGTCGCCAAAGCTTTTAACACCAAGCGTGGTTAAGGTCTGAGCATCGAGTCGATAGGGTGACCCCGCCTCCCATAAAGCGAGCAACTCGCCGTGGCGCGGCAATAAACTGGTATTGGCCACATTCAAGTCATCGTTATTTCGAATAGGTAAAGCATTGGGGATCACTGTGCCTGCGGTCGTGTACTTAAACGCGCCAGCGGCCTCTTCGACTTTAAACTTCTTTGTTTGGATGAACTTGGCCTGATGCTGAATTTGCCCATTGCTCACACTAAACTGTTGCACCATGCCATCGCCATCGAACCAATGCTGATATGCCTTACCTGCCCGAGACATTTTCGCTGGCCCATTACGATATAGATTCCCACTCAACTGCGCTGGCCACTCACCCGAAACCTGCATAGTCAGTGGCTGATAGTCACCTTCAGCACCACTAAATCCAATAGCCCAAGGCTCACGTGCGACCGTTTGTGCGCTATCCAGCGCCAATAACTTATCCACTGAACTGGCCCAAACAGCGGTCGTCATTAGGACGGCTGAGCCTGCTAGAAATTGACGTCTATCCATGGTGCAGCCCCCTCTTAGCGAATGTGTATAGTGATTTGAGCATCGGCCTGCAAACTAAAGCTGGCGTCTTTAAAGCTCGCAGGTCCAAAACTGCCGGCGTTATTGCTAAAGCCATAGCCTTCACTCGGCACACCTAACATATTGGTATCTAAACTGTGATTGTTGTTTTCATCATGAAAGACCTTTACCGCGTATTGGCCATCGGCGAGATCGCTAAATACCAGCCTATGCTCTGTCTTAGTGACGGGTTTTATCATAGACGCGCTAGGATTATGGCCTGCAGCGTAATCCTCGGCATTGGCATAAAGCTCAACCATCAAGGCGCCGGTTTGTACTTGAATATTATCGATATCGACAGTCAAGGTATGTGCCTGGCTCTCAGCCGACATGCTTCCTGCCGACACACTTCCAGCCGACAAGAGCGAGCAAGCTAAGCCTGCGCCCCAAATCGCTGATAACGCCCTTTTCGTCTTATTAGCTTGGGAAAACTGTGTTTTTGTCATAGCCGAGTTCACGTGTTTCATGTCTTACTCCTGTTATTTGCGCTCATAAGTAACTGCGATGGAGTTAGCTTAAAAAATCACAGGACGAAAAACAGGTGCCAAAAGTCATGAAACAAAATGATAACAACATGACTTTTGGCATAGTGACATCTGGCGGTGATACCCTAGAATGGTCGGCAGAATTGGATTAAGGAATAGACATTCGTGCTAGAAAATCGATTAGCGAAAGAAGAAAACATGTTGATTGCCGCTGGAGTGCTCACTTGGGCATTAGTCGCTTGGGTTGGGATAAACCAAGCCGCATTACATACATGGCAAGGCATGCTCAATGTAACACTTTATGGGCTGTATTTAGTGCAATTTATACTGATAGCTACCGATAAAGTTGCGCATAATAATATTCAACTTCGCCGCATAACCACGCTAGTGATGCCGTTGACCGTGATGAGCTTAATGCTCACAGCAAACAACGCATTACTGCCTATCCTCTTCGTCATTTGGGCGTCACTGTTGCCTGAGTTTTTTAGTCGTCGCCAAGCCATTTCACAGCTAGTGTTGGTCAATGTTGTTTATTACCTACTGCAGCAATGGCAATTGCATGAACAAAGCAATGTGTTCAATATTTTGATTTATCTTGGTTTTCAATTCTTTGCCTACAGCAGTAGCCAAGCAAGGCTTTCTGAACGTAAATCACGTTTGATACAAGAACAGCTAAACCAACAACTTATTGCCACTCGCGCGCTGCTGAGCCAAGCCAGCGAACAGCAAGAAAGATTAAGGATATCACGCGATTTGCACGACATTCTCGGCCACCAACTCACAGCGCTTTCCCTGCAATTGGAAGTACTAAGCCATACAGCGCCCGAGGAGCTCAAACCTCAAGTTAACCAAAGTAAATCCTTAGCTAAAGAGCTACTTGAAAGTATTCGCGCCGTCGTCAGGGCGCAAAGAGTGCAAGTCGGATTGGATTTAGTCCCACCTTTAGAGGCACTGATGACCCGCTTACCCAACGTGACTCTTAACTGCAAAGGGATGAAGCCACTGCAATCAGCCGAACTGACTCAGGCACTACTGTTAGTGCTGCATGAAGGCATCAGCAACGCCGTTCGTCACGGCAAGGCGAATCAACTGCAATTGAGCATGCAAGACTCCCAAAGCGCGCTGGTATTGCAACTAAGCGACAACGGCATGGGGCTAACACGGGGAGCCGCGCGAAACGCATCAGCTAAAAGCGGCACAGGGCTAAACGGTACAGGACAGTTCGGCACTGGGCAGTTCGGTACTGGGCTCGGCGGCATGCAGGAAAGGCTACAACCCTTTAATGGCACCTTGGAGTTAAGGGCAAATGACTCGGCGTCCGGTTGCCAACTCACCCTCACACTCCCAGCACTCGCTTAACTTTTTATTAAAAAAATCTTTGGAATAGCTATGGATATGCAAAACAACATCATCAGTGTCGGTTTAGTGGAAGATCAGCAATTGGTTCGCCAAGGGATCGCTAGCCTGCTCGCTATTTCCGACAACATTCGCGTGTTATGGCAAGCCGAAGACGGTCAAGATGCACTCAAAAAGCTTGCCAGCAATCCCGTCGATGTGCTGCTCAGTGATATCCGTATGCCAAATCTTGATGGTATCGCCATGCTCAAACAGATACGGCAAAGTGCCAATCGCTTACCTGTCATCATGTTAACCACCTTCGACGACAGTGAGTTATTCCTCAATAGTTTACAGGCGGGAGCCAACGGCTTTTTGCTCAAGGACGTGTCACTCGACAAGTTACTGCACGCCATCGAAACCGTCGCCAAAGGCGGCTACTTGATAGAGCCTTCGGTACTCAAACAGATGAGTGAGCCTAAACCTACACCTAGCGTTGGGGTAACTAGAAATGAATTATTGTCGGAACGGGAGCGGGAAATTCTCAGTTTTATGGCGGGCGGCTTCTCCAACAAGGAAATCGCCAATGCGGTATTTTTAGCCGAGGGCACAGTGAAGAATCATGTCTCTAACATACTCACTAAACTCGATTGCCGAGACCGTACCCAAGCTGTGCTCAAGGGATTACAACTGGCATTGATTTAACCCATTAGCATTAAACCAAACCCGATTGCCAACAAAAAGGACCATTTAAGGCCCTTTTTGTGCTCATCTAAAGCGATGAGTTATGGCTAAAACCTAACGAAGATCCATCTCTTGGATAATTTCATGGGCAATAGCTGGCGTTGTACAGCTCGGGGTTTCATGCAAATCCGCTTTTAGCTGACCTTTACGGTGCTTAAGTGCTGCATCTAATTTTTTCGATGCGGCTTTGATTGCTGGGTACATAACCTCATCGGTACCTGAAGCAGAAATACGGCTTCCTTCATAATTCGTACGAAGCTCAACCTGATACTCGCCATGCTCTTTCGCAATAATAATGTCCAGTGCGATCAGAGAGGGGAAATGGGTGGCGATTTTTGCAAATTTTTCGTTAACATCTTCTCTAATAGAATCAGTAACATCGACGTGGTGACCAGAAATATTTATTTTCATAGGTTGTCCCTTTTAGTGTCATTACTTTTATTTTTGCTTCACTAATAGAGCTTGGGGCATGCAGGATAAAACACAAGGGTTATTGGCAAATATTTCGGTCAACTCAGGTATTAGCATCTCCTAAATGTGACCTCCATCAAGAAGTCAAAAATAAAACAGCGAGAAAAACATGATTAAGTGATTGATTTATAAACAGGCATTAATAATAAATCAATCACAAAATGCAATACGACATAAGGTAAATACGCTTAATATTTACGTTGCACACTCTGCTGCCAAAACTGTTGGGACAAATGATGCGTCTTGGTCGATAAACGCGACACTTGATCACCCCGCGCTGCCGCATCGAGCGTCTGCTCTAAACTCTGCTGAGCCAAGTCGCTGATCACATGGATGGCTCGGCTAATTTCTGCGGCCACCGAAGTCTGCTGCGTCATCGCCGCCGCATTATCATCACTCAAAGAATTAATTCGCGAAATAGATGAAAGCAACTCGCCAAAAGCCACACTCGCATCTTGCGCTAAGCTTACCGAACGTTTTACCTGTTCCTGCCCCGCCATCATGGTCGAGGTCGCCCTTTGAGTGCTTTCCCTAAAACGGCTAACAATTAACTCAATTTGCGAGGTGGATTGGCTAGTACGACTCGATAACTGCCTGACCTCATCGGCCACCACGGCAAAACCACGACCACTCTCCCCTGCCCGTGCCGCTTCAATTGCCGCATTTAAGGCTAATAAGTTAGTTTGGTCGGCAATGGCACGTATGACTTCGAGCACTTGGTGAATCGCACTGCTATCTTGTTCAATAGCTTGTACAACATCGGAAAAGTGGCTCACTTGTACACTTAACTGATGTATCGCATCAATAACCGTTTCTAAACGAGAATGCCCGCGTTGAGCCGCCTCATGGCTCGACACCATTTCCGAGGCAGTGCGATGAATGTTTCCCGTTACTTCAGCAAAACTGGCACTCATCTGCTCCATCGCAGTCGCAGCTTGCGTGGTTTGTTCACTCTGACTATCGGCATGCTCCCAAGTGTTTGTAATGGTTTGTTTAAGGCTGACACTTTGTGCTTGGATCTCACTGGCAGAATCAGCCATACGGCCAACAACGCCACCAATTTCAGTGATCAAAAAACGTAGGGCGAGGTCTAATTTACCGATCTCATCTTGGCGGCCGGTGTACACGCCCGTAGCGACGGGATCGTCAATAATGTTAGTTGCCATAGACACAAGCTTTTGCAGCGGCTGCATCAGGTAATACCATGCTAGGCACGCGAGACTCATTCCCACCATCGCGGCAACTATGGGGGAATAACTGGCAATTATCGCCGTAGCCGTAATCGAAACCAACATGGCCAGCAGTATTTTGCCACTGAAACCTAACCTATCTTTACGCAACACTTTAGGTTGCTTGCCCTGATTAATATCACTGTAAATACTCTCAGCGGCTTTAATCTGCTCAGGGGTAGCTTGGCGACGAACAGATTGATACTCATGAACTTTACCATCTTCATACACAGGCGCGACGTAGGCATTCACCCAATAATAGCCGCCCGTTTTGGTGCGATTTTTAACTATCCCCATCCAAGGCTTGCCCTGCTTAATTCGCTCCCAGAGGATCTTAAATGCAGCCGCAGGCATATCTTGATGGCGCACTATATTATGTGGATTCCCTTGCAACTCAGCAACACTAAACCCACTGATCTGCGAAAAGGTCTGATTCACATATTTAATGTTTCCCTTCAGATCCGTCGTTGATAGTAAAATCGCATTATCTGACAGGTGTGTTTCACCATTTGTAGAATTTTTATGCATAGGGTTATCAGGCTAGGTCTCGGTAAAAAAGATAACGCATTCTGCCAAAACCGTCGCCTATCAAAATTGATAAAGCTCACATTGGCAGCATAAAAATTAACCTAATGCTAAACAAGCAGTAACCACTAAACACATATCAACAAATAAAAACAAACAATTGTGACAGGGCGCTCGTTACGCTACATACGTTAAACTCGTCACCCTACACTCGCTAAAGCAGATCAGCTTAAGATCACAAATTCACATTCGAATCTAAATGATATCGTTTATCATTTGGATTAACTAAGTTATACTTCTCGCGGTTAGCTATCTACTGCTATAGAAATGCATTCGTCGTTAAGCCAAAAAGCTCAAGCACACTTTGCAGAATCAACAGTAGCGGATAGCCATAACAGACCCATATTGGCTCGAAATGAGAAGTGGCACTTATGTCTAATACACCCGCGTTTGAAACCTCAACGCAATCTTCTACAACCCAAATGCGCTCGTTCTCGCTGATTTCGCGGGGAATTGTGCAATGGTTTAAGCAAGAGCAATCGCAGTTTGCCTTCAAAGTCTTTGCCCGTGCGAGTGCCGCTCTACTGGCGGGTTATGTTGCTGCTGCAACCTTAGCTTGCCTGCTGACATTAGTACTACCTATGCCGCGCTTTGAAAGCACGATAACGGCCAATATGTTAGCTTTCCTGTTTTATGCCATCGCTATTATTTATGCCTTTTGTGTGCGTAAAACTTGGCATGCGTGGCGAGATTTAGGCTTAGTGAGTTTGTTATGTTTTGGATTGATCAAGGTATGTGGGCAATAAGATGAAAGAAACATTTTTTAGAACTTTATCTTGGCTACATACCTGGGCAGGCTTGCTGGTATGTTGGGTATTATTGTTGATCTTTTTTGCGGGTAGCTTGAGCTATTTTCGCCATGAGATCAGCCTTTGGAATGAACCCGAATTACACAAAGGGGTTTATCAAGACTACCGAGCCGATACCCTCGAAAACCAATTAGATAAAGGTCAAAGTTACATAGAAGCGCATTCGCCGGCAACAGCGCAGCGCTGGATGATAGGTTTTCCAACTGAACGAACCCCCTTTCAAAGCGTTAGCTGGCAACTGCCACCAGAAAAAGGTCAGCGTCGTGGCAAGACTGAAGAACATGTAGCCTTAGCAGATGGCAGCGGCATGATCTCTGAAGTGCGTGAGAGTCGCGGCGGTGATTTCTTCTATCGTCTGCACTTTGACTTGCACTATATGTCCGCTATTACAGCCCGCTATATCGTCGGCGTTTGCACTATGTTTATGCTGATCGCCCTTATCAGTGGCATAGTGATCCACAAACGGATCTTCAAAGATTTGTTCAGTTTTAGACGGGATAAAGGCGCTCGCTCTTGGCTAGACGCGCACAATGTGAGCTCTGTCATCGCCCTACCCTACCATTTGATGATCACTTATACAGGGCTTATTACCCTAATGCTTATCTATATCCCATGGACGGTTAATACCGCCTATTCGGGTGATAACCAAACTTTTTTAAAAGAACTTAATCCCGCCAGACAAACCGAGAAAGCCGCGGGGATTAGTGCGCCACAGGTGCAACTGAGCCAATTACTACCTCAAGTGAAAGCCGCATGGGGCGATGCGCCAATTAAGCAAGTGATAGTGTCATACCCTAAAGATCAAAATAGCCAAGTGACCTTTTACCAAAACACAGGTAAAGATGTGACCGATGAAGCCAATATTTTGATATTCAACGGGGTAAATGGTGAGCTTAAATATGCCAGCCCGCACGAAGCCTCTGGAGCATCCGCGACTTACGATACTATGATGTCGCTGCACACGGCACGTTTTGCCGCACCGCTGCTAAGATTTTTATTCTTTTTCTGCGGTTTATTAGGCTGCGCTATGATCGCGACAGGCACTTTGATGTGGGCCATTCGTCTACGTCAAAAACAGCAAAAATTGATCGATAAGGGCGAGAAACCAAGCTTTGGATTACGTTTAGTTGAAGGGTTAAACTTCATGTTTATCTTAGGATTACCCTTAGGCACTGTAGCCTTCTTTTACGCCAATCGTCTCTTATCGACAAGTTTTGCAAGCCGCTCTGAATGGGAAGTTCACAGTTTCTTTATCGCGTTAGCGGCAATGGGAGTTTGGGCTTTCTTGGGTCGTTCACGTCGCCAGTGGCAAACCGCATTACGACTCACAGGGATTTTGTGCTGTGCGCTGCCCGTGCTCAATGCCTTCACATCACCAAGCAATATCATCGACAATATCCAATCCCATCAATGGGCTTTAGTCGGATTTGACGTGCTCGCAGTGCTACTTGGTGGCGCTATGCTATTTGCCAGTAAAAGAGTGACTTTGATTGCTAAGGCCTCCACTAAACGCCCAGAAAAAGCAAAAAATGCACGTAGAAGCGAATCCCAAACATCCCTTGCCAACGACCTTAGCTCGTCATCTTCATTGGAGGAAGCCAAATCATGATGCCAGAATTTATTCCCCTACTTGGGATCTTAGGTTTGAGTTATCTTTCCCTCGCCCTGTTTGCCTTAGCTAAATTTGGTCACTTCAAGGATGTGTTCAATCGTCCACCAGCACAATGGCAAAGTCGTTTGCTAACCTTGTTTGCTTGGTTACTACTAGCATTTAGCTTAAGTGCCTGCGCGAGCGATCAGGGCTGGGCCTACGGGAGCATTTTGTTTATGGGAATAATTTCCCTCGCGGCAATGCTGGTCATCCTAACGTTAAGCTACAGCCCGCGCCATTTACCGATAGGAATCGTCACTGGCAGCGTGCTCACTGGCACTCTATTACTGAGTGCTGGGATCTAATGTCCAGCTAACACTGGTATGGCGATCATGGCTAAGTGAGCACCGCTAGGCTATAGTGCCCTGATGTCCTTCAGATAGGAGAAAATAATGGGCTTTAACTTAACGGTTAACTGGCAAACCTCGCCCGCCGAAGAAGGCGAATTTTGTCGAGACCACAGTATTACCTTTGGCAGCGGCCAGACGATTCAAGCCTCGTCGGCACCGGAATACAAAGGCAATGGGCAAAATGTCAATCCAGAGGAAAGCCTGTTGGCTGCATTATCCTCATGCCATATGTTGACCTTTCTAGCGATTGCGCATCTTAAGCGCTTACCTGTAACCTCTTATGTGGATAATGCCACTGCAGAGCTGGGTAAAAACGAGGCGGGCAAGTTGGCCGTGACAAAGATGGTGCTCAATCCTAAGGTCATTTTCGCTGAAGGGGTCGAAGTCAGCCAAGAAACCCTTGAGAAAATTCACGAGAAAGCACATGCAAATTGCTTTATCGCTAATAGTTTAGCAACAGATATTCAAATCAAGTTTTAGGATTTGAGCAGATCTTTATGGCCCGCTGATGGTTTTCTTAAGCGGGCTTTTTTATTGCCGCACCGTAAATTAATAGCTGTCTGAATCATTGCTATCATCGAATTATCCGCGCCACCTAACCATCCACAGAGTCTAACTTTTCACCATTATTCAGCTCAGGTCCAGCTTTTAAACAGTACGATAGAAGCCAATCTTAGCTTGGTATCATCTGTTGGAATTAAAAGATGCACATTCAACCACTGCGAAATTCCCTGTCTGTAAGCCCACAAAAAAATGTCTCCACTGCTGAATTTGCACAAGTTAACAATGCCGTTCAAACCAGCGCACCAGCGTCAACTGATACAGTAACGCTTTCTAGCGATGCAAAACAATTGGCGGCGAATACGCAAAAACCAGCAGAAATGCCAGCACTGAGGGATAACATAGAAACCTTAGTCGAATTGAAACACGCGAAGATGAAGTATCAAGTGATCGCCGACATGACCAATTTAGCGACAGGAACGAGCCAAGGGATTTCAGCACCAACGGCCTATTATCTAAGCCATAACGAAGACGCGAGAGCAATGACAGTGAATCACCTTGCCCAACAACAGCAAGTGAACACTATGCAAACCTATGCGGAAACAAGTAAAAATGGGAATAGAAGTATTAATGAATGGGCATAAAAATGGGTGTTGTCTCGGGAACCAAGAGACAACACCCTAACTTTGTACGCGGACATGCTAGCCGAGATACCTTAAATTTCGGTTAAATACTGAATTTAAATATCAATTACTTAGCTTTAATATCCTGTGCCATACCTTTTACAGGCAAAGGTTGCACTTTTAAGGCTGGGATTGGCTGTTTAACCAACTCATCCTTCAAATAACTTATTGCAGTTTCAAGCTGCGCATCTTTGCCATTAAAGGTAGCGAAAGGTAAGTTATCAACTTCAATATCCGGCGTTACGCCATGGCCTTCAAGCACCCAGCGGCCATCCATTGCATACTGTGGATACTCGGCCACCCGCGCCATCCCTTTATCGGTCAACGCATTTCGCCCAGATAACCACACACCCGCACCTGCCGTTTGCTTACCAATTAAGGGCGCAATACCGAGTGCTTTAATCCCTGCGGAGAAGGTTTCGCCGTCGGAATAGGTCAGTTCATCGGTTAACACCACTAAATGACCGCGGAAGGTTTGTTGCATATTGGTGTTTGGCGTGCCGTGGGTCGGTTGCCAAAACGCCCAAGCGCGGCGTAGTAACTTCTCGATAATCCAACTGTCAATATTGCCACCGCGGTTACGGCGAACATCGATAATCAAACCCTCTTTATCGTAGTTGGCATAAAACTCACGGGCGAAACTTTCAATATCACCACCGCCCATGGCATATAAGTGCAAATAACCCATCTTGCCCTGACTTACATCCTCGACCACAGCCGCATTATGGCTCACCCAATCTAAGTAACGTAATTGACTGTCCACCACAGCACTAACGGGCATGACGATGGTTTTATGGGTTTGGCTACCACGCTTAAGCTGTAGTAATACTTGCTTATCCTGTTGATTGCGCAGAAGACGCGTGACGTCGGCCACATTCACTACTGGCGTGCCATTAATAGCCAACAGCATATCGCCTTCTTTAGCATCGACTTCGATACGATTTAACGGTGATGCATTAGCAGGTAACTCAGGATCGTTACTGTAAATGTGCGCAATTTTAACGCCATCTGCAGTTTGTTGTAGGCGCGCGCCAAGGCTTGCCGCTTTAGCCGCATCGGGATCTTGAGGTATGTCACCACCGCGCACCTGTGAGTGCAAAGAATCTAACTCGCCCATCATTTGCATGAAGATGTCATTCAGTTCGTTACGATCGGTCAGGCGGTCGAGCAAAGGCTGATACTTAGCTTTGGTCGCTTGCCAATCGAGGCCGCGCATTTTTTTGTCGAAGAAAGATTCTCGGTGCATCAACCACGCATCTTCAAACATTTGCTGCCATTCAAGCTGCGGAGAAATCGCTAGCTGCCATTGTTCCGTTTGCACTTTGGCATTATCCGTATCGCCTAATTTATCGCCGCCATCAACAATTAGGAGTGATTTCTCATTACTGTGCTTACGTAGCATCAGCTTTTTACCATCGGCAGAAACCTCATATTGGCCAATGTCCTCGGCAAAAACCTCGGCTTTGGGGCTTAATCGGTCAAATTTGATGGTCATTAAATTAGGAGCGACATCGTCGCCAATAGCTTGATCTAACAAATAAAGTCTATCATCGACGACGCGCAGCTTACTGTAATTGCCTGAATCGACAGGCACTTGCCATAAACGCTGGGAGATCCCTGCCCAATCGATTTTTACTGGACTCGGTTTATCCTTAGCATCGGTTTTTTCAACTTGATTAGATTCGAGTTCATTGGGTTTACTAAAGGGGAATTTGGCATTTTTGACCAGTGCGATGGCAAAAATTTGGCTGCGTTTATCAAACACAGGGCCCATGTTTCTATCGCCCCAAGGTGAACTTGGTGTTGCGCTGAATTGGCGGTTTGACAGGAAATATAGCCACTGGCCGTCACTGCTAAAGGTTGGCGAATAGGACTCGTATTTGTCGCTGGTGAGCGTCTCGGCCTTATTTTCATCCACAGAATACAGGACGACTTGCGGACGTTGTTTACCTATTTCCGACTTAGTTAATGCAATAAAACGGCTGTCACCGGACCAGCGGATATCGGCGTAAGGCCCAAGTCCCTCGCCGTTAGTGATGATTTTTTGATTGGTATTTTTCTTTAAGTCGAGCAGCCAAACGTTACCATCGTTATCGTCATGGGCGATAAATCGACCGTCACTGGACAAATTAAGACTCATTCTTAAAGTATGACCGTCTTTGGTTAACTGTTTAGCGCCACTGCTGCCATCAGCAGGGAATTGCCAAATTTCCTGCTGACCTGTCATGTCGCTAATCGCATAAACCGACTTGCTATCTTGGCTCAACACAGCTTCCCTTACGCGATAAGTCCCCGGCAGTGCAACTTGAACTAAACGCGAGCCATCAATACCCGCGATTGCCACGTGGCTGCGGGCGGTGATCACCACTTTATCGCCAGCGGGGGCCAAATTAGTTGAAGAAGCGTAATCCATAGGCTCTGTCACCCAATGCTCACGGCGCTCGGAAAAATCGGAAATGAGTTCAATATTGAGTAACGAGTCTTTAGCGGCCGCAATATCAAACACATGGATATCCGCACCTAACTGGAATACCACTTTGCCTTGGTCCATCCGCGCACCGCGGACCTGCCAATCTTTAAATTGTGTTAACTGTTTTGCATCTGAACCATCGAGCGCACTCGACCAGAGGTTGTCGTTGCCATCGCTGTCGCTAATAAAATAGAGTCTGGCCTGCCATAGCATAGGTTGGCGCACTGAGCCGTCGTGTTGGCCGCTGAGCAACTGTGCTTCGGTTTTGCTGCCGAGTTTAAAGCGCCATAATTCACCTTTTGCACCGCCACGGTACACTTTGGCATTATCGCCAGTCATTTGCAGACCAAAGCGGGTGAAGTACACGTATTCGTTGCGATCATCAATCACACCTTCAACTGCATCGGCTAAGGGTAAATCTGTGGTGGTGAGGGTTTGAGGATCGACGCTGCGCAGCATCCAATTATTAGCAGGACCAAAGCCCGTGTCGGTAGAATATAAAATCTCGCCTTTGGCAGTCCAGCCCTGAACTCGTACACGGCTATTCTCAAAACTCACCCGTTTAGCCACACCGCCCGTAATGGGGATCACATACACTTCGCTCGCGCCTTCATAGTTGGCAACATAAGCAACCCACTTACCGTCGGCCGAAATTGTCGCCCCTAGCTCTTCCGCAGGTAAACTCGTTAAGCGAGTCGCCGCTTTTTGACCTAAGGTCTGAGTCCATAAATCCCCTTCTGCAGTAAAGACTAAGGTTTGAGCGTGCAACGCTGGCGCACGGTAATACCCTTGATTGCTCACCGCATCGGCAGCGATGGTTTGGAACGCTGTTAATGTGCCAAGGGCAAGCATGCAGCAGGCGACAGAATGGCGAAGTTTCATGTATGACCTCTATCCTATTGTTATTTTAGCAATAGACTCTTTACTACGAGATTTTGCTAGCAGATTTAGCGAAGAAATTCTTGCCATGGACTTTTGTAAAAAACCACAATCAAGTCCAAAGCATGACAATTGAGCCCAACAAGCTAGCAGAATTTGATAGAGAGTTCAGTAACTTCAAGTCAGAGAAGTTTTAGCAAATGTGTCACATCTTAAATCGCGGAGGAGCAACTGAATAAAAGACAAGATTCTTTAGAGGAAAACATCAAAGATCATAGCGTTACCATATTGCACTAGGATAAAAATATACCAGAGTCGGACACGAGTGGCTAACGTGAAGGGCTAATGTTAAGGGCTGACATACAGCGTCTTTAGCGGACTGTTTAGGCGGCTCATATTAGACTGTTTCGCCAGTGTCATTTGTTGCCATTTATTGATCACTCGTGCAATTTCACCGTTATCCATCAATGCCTTAATCGCATGATTAAACTGCTCTAACTGGCTTGTCTTGATACTCGCTTTGCTGAACATTAAATGAATATGGTTTTGATCTAACACTAACTTAAGTGGCACTAGCTTGATGCGTTGATGCTGGCTGGCGATATAGGGCATGGCTAAGGTATCTCCGACGATCATATCTCCCCTACCGTAGATAAGCATTTGCACAGACTTATCTGAGTCTGGACTTAATACTAACAAGTGCTCCTGCTCTAATCGATATTGAGATTCTTGATAATCTGCACCATACCAACCGCTAGAAGGGACAAGTAGACGCAATTTTTTGGTAAAAATGTCCTCCCATTTATCGATATTAATCTGATCTTTTTGCTCATCGAGTACAAATAAGCGCAGCTCTTCATCCCGGTAATAGGTTGAAAAAAGAGCATAGTTTTGACGTTCATCCGTCATAGTCGCTCCCATCAACACATCTAACTGTCCTGCTCGCAACATCTGATGCGAGCGCTTAGCGGGCACATTAATAAAATGAACTTCACAACCAAGATACACTGCAAATGCCCGCATCAGATCCACATCTAAGCCTTGGGCTTCTCCTTGAGGATCTTGCCAAGCATAGGGAGGCCAATCGTTGTAACCGACTTTAATCATGTTCTTACAAGGTAAAGGACTATTGACCTGCGACGCACTTACAGCGGGCAAGACTAAAAAAAGCAAAAATAAGACAGGAACGTATTTAAACCATGGCATAGGCTAAGTTATTTGCCTCTTAAGTTGACGATCCTCTCTTGATTAAGATGAAGTATAACGATTCAGCGTCAGACTTCCGCGAGGGGGTTCTACCTCAGTAAGCGTAGTTGTCACTTAGATAGCGCGCCATAAACACCGGCGAGATCACAGTAATTAGCCTAAAAAAGGGCGAGGAATAATAACAAAAAAGCACAACAGCCAAGAGTGAGATCTAAACGACTCACTATGCTGCGATAAAGGCTAAGCCTGAACGCAGGAAATAAAATAAAGTTTTATAAATTTAAATCAGACACTTATAAATAATAGCAACAACTTTAGTGGGATCCCCCATATCGACTTGTAACCAAACTATGTGTGTTCCCCCCAATTCCTCACCCTGAGCCGTGGCGGACTCTTTAGCTTCATCAAGCCGGTTTTCATGGCGGCTCACCCCAGTGACTAAAGCAAAACTATCGCAGTGGGTGACTTCAAAATCGTAGGCCACGTTAATGCGACGATATAGTTCATGCTGCTTGGTCGCACATCCAGATATTAAAACGCAAAAACATGTACTTAACAGAAAAAATTTAGACAAATCAATTAACCCACAGATTAAACACGCGGGTGAACATAACTAATTGCAATAGATAAAATTGTGAACAATGTCACATATAAGAAACCAAGGATAATACAGAAAGTTACAAATATTAATTAAATATCATGCAGTTAACTAATGGTTGTTTTATGTTCACTGGTAACACAAGCTCATCAATTCCTCACCATAAAACTCACACTTGTAAAAAAAGGGAGCCAAGCTCCCTTCCTGCTTTTACGCCATGTTATTCCACTGCTAGGCAGACATCAGTAGGGCTAAAGCCCTTAAGCTAATATTTTGAATAAATGCATTTTTAATGCAGTAAAATCTGCCGCTAATTCCGCGGATAAGATGGGCTTACTCGCAACAGCTTCAAGCTCAGGCGGCAAGGGTAAGTTAAGCGTTAATTCTCTATCCACAACATCCTTAAATTTAGCGGGATGCGCCGTCCCCAAGAATATGCCCACTTCATCGGGCACTAAGGTTAAAGATAAGGCCTTAGCTGCAATCGCCGCATGGGGCTCAGACACATAACCCTGTGCATGCAACTCAGCTAATGCCTGTGACGTTTGTTCCTCCGATAAGCGAATACCCACTAAGCTACTCAGTGGCCAACCTAATTTCTCACAAATGGCTTCCACACGCGGCCAGTTACTGGGCTCACTCACATCCATGGCATTGGACATAGTCGCTTGAGTCGGATTGGGCTGCCATTGGCCATTGTCTAAATAACGCGGCACTGTATCGTTGGCATTGGTCGCGGCAATAAAGCGTTTAACCGGTAATCCCATCGCTTTAGCGAATAAACCTGCGGTGAGGTTGCCAAAGTTACCACTTGGCACTGAAATCACAGGATCGGCTTCATGGCGTTGTTTAGACTGGGCAACCGCTTCAAAGTAATAGCAAATTTGTGCGAGTAAGCGGCTGATGTTGATAGAATTTGCCGAGTTTAAGCTCAACCCATCGCGGACTTCGGGATCATCAAAGGCGCGCTTAACCAGATCTTGGCAGGCATCGAAATCGGACGAGACGGCAACTGTATGGATATTCTTGCCCAACGTCGTGAACATCTTTTCCTGTAGTTCACTGATCTTGCCCTTAGGATAGAGCACCACCACATTGACTTTCTCAAGCCCATAAAAAGCATCGGCAACCGCGGCGCCAGTGTCGCCCGAGGTCGCAGTCAAAATGGTTAAGCGCGTGTCGCCCACAAAGGTATTAACGCATTGCGCCATAAAACGCGCCCCAAAATCTTTAAACGCCAGTGTTGGACCGTGGAATAATTCGAGGCAGGCACGCTGCTCATCGACGGCAACCAAAGGTAAATCAAAGTTAAAGGCACGCTCAACTAATTCATCGACCGCATCTTGGCCTAACTCAGAGGCAAGCCATGCGCCGAGTACTTTTTTACTGCGCTCAACGAATGGCAACGCCAGCAGCCCTTCAATATCGTCTAATACGGGTATTTGACTAGGAAAGAACAAACCTCTGTCTTTACCTAACCCCAGCTGTACCGCCTCTTTAAAGCTCACTTTCTGCGAAGGGTGTTTTAAATTATATAGTTCCATGCTCACTCAACCTTTTGATGCTAAACCTTAAATGCTAATTTGGGGTACTTAGTCTTAGCTAAATTAACTATTAATCGACTCTACGCGTGCCTTGCTCATCGAGGCGACACACGTGGGCAAAGCCCCCAACCTCGGTTAAATAATGCTGTTCTAACCAGGCTTTAGCCGCATTTGCCGTGGCTAAATCATCGGTAATCGAAAACAGCGTTGGGCCACTGCCGGAAATCCCCGTAGTCAACATGCCTAAAGCGGCTAAAGCGGCTCTGGCCTTGTCGTAACCCGGGATCGCGGCGGCGCGATAGGGCTCGGCTAACACATCTTTTAATACGTTGATCGCAAGCTTGGCATTCTGCTGGTAAGACGCATGCACAAAGGCGCTTAAATAACGGCCAAAATCGATAGTGACACTTTTATCATATTGATCTGGCATGAGTTTGCGCATCATTGCCGTTGAGAGTGAAATCCCTGGATAGGCCACAACCCAATACCATTCTTTAAAGCTGGGTATCGCTTCACAGACATTGCCCGGCACATTGAGCATCAATTGCATGCCGCCCAAATAACAGGGGGCAACGTTGTCATAGTGCACACTACCGCTGATCTTCCCTTCAAACTCGCCCATCAGTTCCAGCAGTGCTTGCTCGTTATAGGGTCTATCAAAATGTTCATTCAGGGCATATAACGCCGCCACGACTGAGCTTGCACTCGACCCTAAACCACTGCCGACGGGCAGGTTCTTTTCCAGTGTCAGCGCTACGCCTCCATCTGCTTTACCCAGCGCAGTTAAAAACTCCTTACTCATGGCTGTTAAGAAGAATTCGGCACATTGGTACACAATATTGTCTTTCGGATTTTCAGGCAGTTTATGGGCCCAAACGCCGGTCTGTATCAGACTCACACCCGACGCTGCCGCGGCGATAGTCACTCTATCGCCCAGTAAACTGCCATCAATCGGCGCTAATGCAGCGCCTAATAAATCAAATCCGACGCCCACGTTACCCATAGAGGCTGGAGCGTAAACGGTCAAACTCATACACTCACCTCACGAGTCCAATTCAAGGTTCTTAATACATCGGCAAAGGCACCAGCAGCGGTCACTTCAGTCCCCGCGCCATAGCCGCGTAGCACAAAGGGAATGGGCTGATAATAGCGGCTATAGAACGCTAAGGCATTTTCACCGCCTTTAACGCTATAAAGCGGACCCTGTGCATCCACTTCGGCGATACGCACACGGCACACACCATCCTCAATTTGCCCAACATAACGCAGCACTTTACCTTGGGCTTTGGCCTGCGCCACTTTTGCGGCAATTGCGGCATCAACTTGCGGTAATCGTGCCATAAAGCTTTCAACATCACCTGAATCATCAAACTCGGCTGGCAATACAGATTCAACCTGCACATCACTGAGCTCTAACTTTAGTCCCACTTCACGGGCAAGAATGAGCACTTTACGCGCCACATCCATACCACTCAAATCATCACGGGGATCGGGCTCAGTAAAACATTTTTCCCGCGCAAGACCTGTCGCTTCAGAAAGTGTCATGCCTTCATCGAGCATGCCGAAGATAAAGGATAAAGAGCCCGATAAAATACCGTTAAACTTATGCAGTTTGTCACCCGCAAATAACAGTTTTTTCAGGTTATCGATCACAGGCAAACCCGCACCGACTGTAGTTTCATATAAGAATTGGCGACGCTGTTTTAATGCCGTTTGGCGCAGTGCTTGATAATAAGCATAATCGCGAGTGTTCGACTTTTTGTTCGGCGTGACAACATGCAAACCTGAGTTCATCACATCCAAATACAGATCCGATACTTGCTCGCTCGAGGTGCAATCCACCAGCACAGGGTTTAGTAATTGTTGCTCTTTCGCCCATGCAAGTAACGCTGGGATATCGCAGGCTTGCTGGCTATCGGCAAGCAAGCTAGACCAATTGCTTAAGTCGATACCCGCACTGTCGAGTAGCATCTTGTTCGAATTCACTATGCCGCAAACACGGATACTGATGTGCTGCTCTTTGAGCATGGCAGACTGTTGTTTTATCTGCTCGAGCAGGCCTGCCCCTACATTGCCGCAACCCACTAAAAACACATCTAAATACTGCTGCACATCGAAAAAGCCTTGATGACAAGCCGCCACCGCATGCTTAGTCTTACGCTGCTCGATCACAGTCGAAATCGACCGCTCGGACGATCCTTGAGCGATAGCGATAATATTCACGCTTGCCTGCGCTAACGCTTGGAAGAAACGCGCTGCCACGCCTTTGTGGGTGCGCATGCCATCACCAATCAAAGAAACGATAGCGAGCTCATGACGCATAGCAATAGGTTCAAGCAAGTCACTTTTTATTTCTAATTCAAACTCTTGCTCTAAGGCCCATTTCACTTTGGCCGAGTCAGACGTCGCCACACAGAAGCTAATACTGTATTCAGAGGAGCTTTGGGTGATTAAAGACACAGACACGCCGCTGCGAGAAATCGCCGCGAGAGTACGGCTCGCCATGCCAACCATGCCTTTCATGCCTGGGCCTGATATATCAAACATGGTCTGGTTATCTAAATTGGAGATAGCTTTAACCTGTAAGCCCGTTTCATCGGCTTGGTTTGATACCAGAGTGCCGGGCGCATCGGGGTTAAAACTGTTTTTGATATAACAGGGAATATGGAACTGGGCGATAGGCGCAATCGTCTTAGGATGCAGCACCTTAGCGCCAAAATAGGAGAGTTCCATCGCCTCTTGATAGCTGAGTTGTGATAACAGCTTAGCATCGGCAACCACACGGGGATCGGTATTATAAACACCGTCAACATCGGTCCAGATTTCACAACTTGACGCATCTAAACAGGCAGCGAGCACAGCAGCAGAATAGTCAGAACCATTACGGCCTAACGTCACCACTTTGCCCTGTTCATCGGCGGCGGTGAATCCCGGCATTACCCATACGCGCTTTTCACCTAATGCCAACGCACGAAACCTTGGCTTACTCACAGCGATATCGACCACGGATTCTAACGGCCGACCACGACCCAGAAACAAGGCGCGCGGATCGAGTTGAGCAGATGTGATCCCCTTAGATAGCATCACTTGTTCCATCAAGGCTGCAGATAAACGCTCACCTGCCACCACGATTTCAGCA
Source organism: Shewanella sp. SW24 (assembly GCF_025653395.1). NCBI lineage: Bacteria > Pseudomonadati > Pseudomonadota > Gammaproteobacteria > Alteromonadales > Shewanellaceae > Shewanella > Shewanella sp. SW24. Next base: position 168,893 of record NZ_JAKKSH010000005.1, on the reverse strand, counting down.
CGTATGCCATCAGGACACTCTTGCAGTAAGCTAATGCCACGTAATCTATCCTGCCAAATCACCAGCTGTGCATTAAGTCCAGAAAAGAGCTGTTCACTCTGCTCACTCGACAACATTGAAATAACAGCATCTTGGTATAGCGAGGTAAATACCCGCTCAACATGCTGCAGCACAGACGAATAATCTTCACCTTTAACGGCTACATCAACCATTTCTAGTAACGCATTTGTCACAGTCGCCGGGGCCGATAGCACAGTGGCTATGGGTTCAAGCTTAGATGACTTAGCAACGATATCCGCCGCCATCGAGAATCGCTGCCAATTTGCAAGCGAGGTACCACCAAATTTCATTACTTTCATCTTGTTCTCCTGTACCGCGCCCGACTTAGAAATAAGAGCTAGAAACAAAAAAGCCCGCTTCTTTGCGGGAAGCGGGCTCATCGTTAAAATTTTTTAGGGTGTATCAGCCCGCCCCCACTGTTGTTGTAGTGGTGGTTGTAATAATGGTAGTTACTACGAAACCTAGGCTATGCATGTGTTTGGGCTAATCCATGTTAATTTCTTGATAAACAGAATTGCTTTTTTTACCCGCGCTTGTCAACCCCTAAAATGGATTATTTATAGGCAAATATTAACGCTCGATAAAATACTGCATCAAGATTCGTTAATATGAAGTTTTCTAGGGGTAAAAATGCGATTTACGCAATAGATAACTGTTGACGTCAACGTAATATGGTACGAATACAATTATATAATTACTTGTTTTACATATAATTATTTATAGTTCACTTTAAAATAATGCGTTATTTGTTCTACCTCATCATTCAGGCTAAATTGACAGGCTAACGAGCAAAAATCACATTACTCATCCTTTCTACCGTAAAGCACCGACAAATTTGCCTAAAAAAAACCTGTGCGATATCTAACATAAGCCACTTCAAATTATCGCCAGCACTAAAAAAGCACGTTATTATGCGCGCACATTACGAATTGGAGGCGATATGAAGATCACTCAACACAGCGCGGTAACCATTCATTACCGTTTATCAGATCAAGAAGGCAGACTATTAGAAGACTCCTTCGACTCTGAACCTATGCTATATCTACACGGCACTGAAAACCTGATCCCAGGTTTAGAAGCCGCATTAGATGGTAAAAGCAAAGGCGAAAAACTCGATGTCACTATTAGCGCCGAAGAAGCCTATGGGCCTTATCACGATGGCCTACGTCAAGCCGTGCCATTAGAAGCCTTTGGTGATATCGAAGATATCGTCCCAGGTATGCGCTTCATCGCTGAAACTGAAATGGGTCAGCGCCCAGTTCAAGTCATGGAAGTAAAAGACGATGTGGTTATCGTCGATGGCAACCATCCTTTAGCGGGCCAATCGCTCAATTTCAGCGTCGAAATCGTTGACGTTCGTGAAGCCTCAGCCGAAGAAATCGCTCATGGCCACATTCATGCCCAAGGTGGTTGTGGAAGCCATGGACATGATCACGACCACGGCGGTGGATGCTGTGGCGGTTCAGGCAAACAAGAAGCGGGCGGATGTTGTGGTGGTTCAGACCACGATCATGGACACCACCATGAAGAGCACGAAGCCTGTGACACACCTAAAACAGGTTGTGACGGTAATGGCGGCTGTGGTTGCCGCGGCTAAACAAAGCCTGATACCAGAAGTTAAACGAGAAGTTGTTTATCCGTAAGTGATTAAACTGCCATGGTTTAACCTTTTAAGATGCACGCCCTTAATTTAAGGTCGTGCATTTTTTATACACAAGCGTTTATAATATTCGTAATAGATAAATAACTGACTGGTAAATTGAAGTATTCAAATTTTATATGAATATTTTCAATTAGATATTGATATCAACCTAAGTTAAGCGACGGAGTGCTTATGTTAACCAAACCACTTTACGAAATTTTGCCTTTTGGCTACATGGCGCTCGGTAGTTCGAGTTTTATTGCACTCGACATCAACTATGCCTTGATAGCGGCAACTGTGGTATTTGTATTAGGTGCGAGGATCTACGTTATGCGTTCTCAAAACCGTCGAACAGACTCGGCCAAACGACGTAAATCGGGTTATCTTCCCGAGATAATTTATAACTTTATACCTTTTATCTATCTCTTAGCGGCGCTGGCTATCTTTAAATTCCTTCCCAAGGATCTTTACCCAATTCTGGCTATCTGTTTACTCAGCTACGGCTTATACATTCTGGTTCGTCGTTCCCTCTATCGTCGTCATAAGCTTCCCATCACGCCTTAAGGCTTAGTTCTATTCACCACAGTAGGAGCAGATGATATTCACAAGAGTTGTATCCACATGAACACTAACCAATTAATTTTTGAACTTTCGCCCTATGCTCAGAAGACATATTCTTCAAATAATTAGAACAACGTGTAATCGTTGCAATACTGACTTCATATTCCGCAGCGATATGCCTTTGACTCATTTCCCCGTCTAGCAGCAATTGAAAGACCTTCAAACGTCCGGCAACGGCACTACGTTCTTCTTCGGTTAACAGTAAATGAAACAACACAGAAAGATCTTCATAATTGCTGTGGCTCAAAATTTTTTCTAATACTAGATCCCAGTTAGCTCGCATAATCACCCTCATAAGTACTGTTCAAGCATTACATTAGCAGTCTAACAGATTTAGCCTACTTACAAATAAATTGTTACGTTTAGCAGTCAGATCCAGACAAAAACTGACAAAATTGCTTCTAGTACATCAAGTTAATTTGTGTACAATAGGAGTGCAATGTCACACTTCGACGCTAATTTGTGAGAATACGATGAAAAAATTACTACTTACTCTCGTTGCCAGTACCTTATTGGCTTCAACTGCTCAAGCACACAATTTCGAAGACTCTAAAGATGCAATTGAATACCGCCAATCTGCATTTGGTCTTATTGCTTATAACTTCGGCGATATGGCTGCCATGATGAAAGATAAAAAACCTTTCGAAGCAGAAACCTTCGCAATGCGCGCAACGAATGTTGCTGCATTATCCAAAATTCCTTTCGAAGGTTTTATTGATGGCTCAGACAAAGGTGATACCGAAGCCCTAGCCAAAGTTTGGCAAGACAGAGCTGATTTTGATGCAAAAATGAAAACCTTCCAAGAGAATGCTGCCATTCTGGCTACTGTAGCTCAAAAAGGTAATCAAGCTGAAATCAAACAAGCCTTTATGGACACAGGAAAAAGCTGTAAAAGTTGTCACGACATTTATAAGAAAGATTAATTTGACGTTGTTTTTCCCATCAAAAAGCCTGCTAAATAGCAGGCTTTTTGTTGTTCCAAAACTAAGTATAAATCTACAGAACTTGCACTATTGGCCACATTAAATAGCCAAATACCACTGCCGCGCATACTGTGAACAGCACTAAAGCAAGCCACTCAGACTTGAATCGAAGCTCGCTCTTCGCACTTGATGAAAAAGCAACCTTCGAGACTTTCTTGTAACCACTGATCATAGCACCAACTAACTTATCCCCTTTCATGGCATGAATAATCACAGCCAGTACATGAATGGCACTCAGCAAGAGAATAAGGTTAAAGTTCGTTTTGTGTAACCAAGTCAAAAATCCACTGGTATCTGAACTGACATAGCTATATAGCGGACCTTCGGTAAAAATATCATCGGTCGCAAAAAGGCCTGTAACTAATTGAAGGCTAATGATCCCAATCAACGCGATGACCATATAGCCACCGATAGGATTGTGCCCAAGTACCACAGACATCCCTTTAGTTCGAATCGATCTCAAGTAATCGAGTACAACTTTGGGGTGATGAACAAAGTGGCTAAACCTTGCCGTATCGCTACCAATGAGCCCCCAGAGGATCCTAAATCCAATAAGGATCAGCAAACTATAAGCAAAAATTTGATGCCACTGCATTTCGCCCGCATCGGCACTCCACCATAAAAGTGCCAACAGACACACCATACCCCAATGGAAAATTCGCGTGGGTAAATCCCAGACCTTAATTTTAACATGTTCAGTATTCATAAAATGGGCAAACTCAAAGTGACCGAATGGAATAAGTAGAGGTATTTTATCGGGATTCGGGATGAAACTTAAAGTAAATATAAGTAAATAAGGGCAAAGACTGCGGAGTTATCCCATCGAATATGACCCCATTTAGCTGGCAATACAAGGCTTTTGGGCCAAGAATTATTGATATTTGTCTAAGTGATCAAATATCCAACGAACAGTATCTAATGGGCACAAAAACGTGATCTACATCTCGTTTTATAGTGCGAACCTTGGTAATCTGAAATCCAAGGAAACAACAGAAGGTTCGAAATATGCTAAAGATTACTAGCAAGCAACTTGAAGTCACATCTCCTATTCGCGAACGCATTGAAAGCCGTTTTGAAAAACTTTCAAGGCATGATGTGCAAATGATAAATCCCCATGTAATCATTACGGAGGAGAAACCTGGTTTCAAAATTGAAGCATCGGTTGGCATCCCAAATGGAGAACTCTTCGCTCAAGCAAAACATGAAAATTTATATACTGCGATTAACGCTATGGGCCAAAAATTAGAGAAGCAGCTCAATCGCATAACACACAAACCTGAAGCTCAACGCTCCACATCACTAACACCGACTAATGATGTTGTTGAAATTGACGACGAGTACGAGGAGGAAGATGCGGCATAATTTAAATCTGGTGAGTGCGAGAAACGCATCACTTTGAGAGCAATAAAGTAGAAATATTTAATCAGATCACAGTTTTTAAAAAAGCTTAGTGCAATCATTTTAATGATGAAAAAAACAGTTCTTTTGACTAAATACCTACTACACTTTACAAAGTGACAGCAAGAATCGAAGTGGTGCGGATTTAAATCGTTTCAAATATTGATTTACTTTAAATTTTGATTTACAAATATTGATTAACAGATCTTAAGTTCTAAGTAACGTTACTGGATATAACTAAGGAGCACTACTAATCTAAGCTATATAGTTTTAAGTACTAAGGTTTACTGTTAATGATTAATTTTACTTATAATTTCTACGTTTAAAAGTTCAATTTTTATTTTCAACTAGGTTCCACTTTCAATAGCAAGTTTGGAAAGGAGGCAACACAAGAGCGAACAATTTGATTTTAGAAACAATCAAGTATGTTGGCATTCACTAAAAGTAGTACTCAATTTTGACCCAATATCAGGATGACCACCAGAAACAAGCGGCATTGCTGAATACCAGAGTTAACATAAGGAGCCGAGTACAGTACAACGAGTACATTAGCAAAACCTTTAACTATCAAATTGTTTATATTCACAATGGAGGCTCAGGTAAACATAAACAAAAATCACATTTACAAAAGCTACATGAATAAAAGCGTTTATTGTAAAATGGGCCGGCACCAATGCGTGCTAAACACTGAGATAAATGAGGTAACAACTGTCACGTTTAGTTAGATGTAGAGATGTAGATTATTTATATAAAGAGAGTCATATTTACACTGATATGATAAGTTAGCGTTTTTAGCGTGAGATTTAATGTAGGTGTTTAATGTAAGTGCAATACGTTGGTTTGATTAAAAGTCATTAGTTTACTTAGTGTTATTTGTATAGTAAAAACTGTAAAACGTATAAATGTTTATTTATGTAATGTGTTAACGTTTACCATTAGTTGAGTTTTGATATTTATAGACACCTTAAATAATGTTTACTTATCAATTAAAAAGGAGGAAATCTAGACTTGACGAAAATTGTAATAACAGTAAATGAGAGCTTTTTATACGTTCCATGTATTAACATGTTAGGTTTTAAAGTAAAAAGTAATAATGGTAATAATGTAAGTAGCAAGACCTAAACGCGTGACAAGGCTAAGCTGTTCTTACAGCAAAATGTACCTAGTACAACCAATGAGCCGTAAATCGTTTATTTTTAAATGTTCGTTTTGTTAGTGTTAGTTTTTAATGTTATAGCTCCATGCAAGTGTTAATTGTTAAAATATAAGTGCAAGACATGTCAACGTAAGTTCGCTGGTACTGCAAACTGCATAGTTTCAAGGTTATACGCTATGCTGCATAAAGTACTTGTTAATGTTCATTATAAATGCAAGTCGTTATCTAGTGAGTTGTCAACGTTTTACTGTTACACGTAAATGTAAGATAAACGAATGTGTTACCTTGTCCCACACTGACCATAAGGAGGATAAACTCGCTTGACCATATATACATACTTGAACCAAACCAGCGCACCCTCGGGTGCGCTTTCTTTTTAGATTACCTTTAAGAAAGTTTTGATTGACAGCTAAGCCCTAGCCCTTTAGTTTTAAGACCATGAAAATGATAACAGCAGCTTTTTTTACTTTCTTTTTTACACCCCCACTCTAGGAGGCGGATTTACTGTGTAAAAACGAAAGTAAAAATCCAAAGCCTCCCAACTGGGAGGCTTTTTTGTCTTAAACGATTGATAAAATACATGGCGGCAATTGAGGTCAGAATGCATACACCACAGCCTTTAAATCAAACCCGAGAGCAGATCACCCATCTGGATAATGAACTGCTGGCATTACTCGCTGAGCGCCGTCGCTTAAGTTTAGAAGTAGCCCGTAGCAAAGAAGTGGATGTCAGACCCATCAGAGATACTCAAAGGGAAAAAGAACTGCTCGCTCGACTCGTGAAAGAAGGCAGAGAGAAAGGATTAGATGCCCACTATGTTATCTCCCTTTACCAGAGCATCATTGAAGATTCAGTATTGAATCAACAAGCTTACCTTCACGGCCGCGCCAATCCAGAGACACAAAAACAACAGTATTGTATCGCTTACCTCGGTGCTAGAGGTTCATACTCTTATCTCGCAGCGACACGCTATTGCCAACGTCGCCAAGTTGAAATGCTGGACTTAGGTTGCCAAAGTTTCGATGAAATAGTGCAAGCCGTTGAGTCTGGACATGCTGATTATGGTTTCCTACCGATTGAGAACACATCTTCAGGTTCAATCAACGAAGTCTACGACGTGCTACAGCACACCAGTCTGTCGATTGTTGGTGAAACGACGATTGAAGTCAGCCATTGCCTACTAGGAAAAGCTGGCAGTAAATTAGCTGAGATCAAAACTGTCTATGCCCACCCTCAGCCTATTAGCCAATGCAGCAGATATTTAACTCAACACAAAGACTTGAGACTGGAATACTGCTCAAGCAGCGCAGAAGCAATGGAAAAGGTAAACCAAAGTCCAGATAACAGTGCAGCAGCGATTGGCAGCGCCGAAGGTGGTGCACTCTATCAACTTGAGTCCATAGAAGCAGGTTTAGCGAATCAGAAGATCAACCAAAGTCGCTTTATCGTTGTTGCGCGCAAAGCCGTTGCCGTACCAGAGCAGTTACCCGCTAAGACTACATTGATCATGGCAACAGGCCAAAAAGCCGGTGCTTTAGTGGAAGCCTTACTTGTTCTAAAAGCGCATCAGTTAAACATGAGTAAATTAGAGTCACGCCCGATTCCAGGAACACCTTGGGAAGAAATGTTCTATTTGGATATCGACGCGAATATCTCCAGTGAATCCATGCAGGCGGGTTTAAAGCAACTCGAGCGGATCACCCGTTTTATCAAAGTATTAGGCTGTTATCCTTGTGAAACAGTCAAGCCCACACAGCTGAGCAACAGCCAGCTACTGATTGAGCCCAGCACCTCTAAGGATCAAGTCATCAGCGAAAATGGTGCTAATGCCAGTCCAGTTCGATATAGCAAAGCCTATAAAGAGCAAGCCAGTGAAATAAACTGTGGCGCAATGACAATCGGTGCAGGGCATGTCGGTGCCATAGCCCAAATCACACTGAATAATGACATTTCACACTTAGCGTTATCGGCTTTCGAGCAGCAAGTGAAGCAGCTTAAAGAAGCGGGATTCCAAGCCGTTTTGCTCAGCGCTGTTAATCAACTGACTATGGCAGAAGTTACTCTCGCTAAACTACGCCAAATCCTGCATCAATATGGCCTAGTGTGCATTATTGCCATAGCGCAAGAAGCCGATATGCCATTAGCAGTCCAGCACGCCGATATGTTATTCCTCGCAGGCAAGCAGATGTTTAACCAAACTTTACTGACTCAAGCAGGAACCCTACCGATACCTTTAATACTTGAGCGTAACGATATGGCAAGTTTTGAAGAATTACTCACGGCAACAGAAGTCATTTTAAGCCAAGGCAATCAGCAACTGGTTCTGTGTGACTCAGGCATTAGAACCTTAAATAACGCCAATCTACCTTCACTCGATTTAGCGAGTCTGATCCAGATTAAAGCCACGAGCCATTTGCCGATTTTGATCAACCCAAGTTATGCCGTATCAGATGATGCCCTATTGGTTCAAACACAAGGAATTAAACAGCTTAAAGTGGATGGATTGATACTCAATTGTCCACTATCTAGCAGTGATGACCATGAGTCGCTTAACTTAATAAGCGCTGTGGTAAGGGAATTATATCGGGCAAATTAAAGCTTTGATCTTGAGTGATTTAATTTAAAGTGAAATGTGGTTAGTTCGAAGTGTGTTAAGGGATAAATGAGGCTTCTTTTATCCCTAATTGACTCAGACAAGCTTGCTAGCCAGTGTGGATGACTAGCAGGCTTAATATTGTTTAGTATTGCAGCGCAGTGATCCTTTATGCATTTTAAGAAGAGCCAATAGCACTCGATGGTTTAGTAACGGCATTACTCCTACGGATAAGCCCTGTCATAGTAGAGCCCTGCACTAAAATCGAAAATACGACGACGGCATAGGTCATCACTAACAACAACTCCCGCAGCTCTACACCACCAATAGCATCTATGACGATACCCTCAGGCAAACTCATCGCCATAGCGAGGGCTAATCCTCCCCTTAAACCACCCCAAATCAAAATCGTCTCAGCATAGGGGTTGTATGACTTAAACAATCGAAAGCCCAAATAAGGTAATAACACACTCATTGCACGAGCCAACAACACTATTGGTATAGCCACAAACATAAACCACCATAATGGCGCTTTGAAAGTGACTAACAAAAGTAATAAACCAAGCAATAGGAAGAGTAAGGCATTAAAGAAGGATTCAATCAGCGACCAAAAAGTAAATAGTTTCACTCGCTCATTACGAGCAAAAAACTTAGGCACGCTGAAATTTCCTATGATGATCCCCGCACTCACCATAGCTAAAGGACCAGAAACACCAAGCACATCCGCCATGACATATCCCGCGGTTGGGATCAGCAGGGTAACCAGCATTAATTGCGTTTCTTCCTCGCAGTAGCGGAAAAAATGATGCAGCAGAAAACCAAGCACGCTACCGTAAATAACCCCACCTACCGCCTCACGAATAAATAACTCAGAGATATGGATAAACGTCAGTGGCTCGGTGGAGAAAGCCAATTGCGATATTGCCACAAAAATCACTAACCCTATGCCATCGTTAAATAAAGATTCACCTTCTACTTGAATCGCAATATCTTCCGGCGCACCCATTTTCTTTAAAATAGCCAAAACAGCGATAGGATCGGTGGGCGAAATCAAGGCGCCGAACAGTAAGCAGTGGCTGAATTGTAGCGGGAGACCCAGCATAGGCGCGAACCAAAATAACAGCCCACCTATAATAAATGTCGACAATAAAGTGCTTATAAAAGCAAGGATTAGGATCTCCCACTTTTGATGCCTCAATATTTTTAAGCGGATTTGTAATGCGCCGGCAAAGAGTAAAAAACCGAGCATGCCATTGAGCAGTAAAGCTTGAAAATCGAGTTTCTCTAAGCCAGAGACAAAATACACATAAACGTCCCCACCTAAAGCCTTTCCCCCAAGGAGCAACAACAAACTCATTCCTAGGGCAATAGCAGTAATGGCCACAGTTTCCTGCAGTTTATGGACGCGAGAGGAGATAACCGAAGTCACTAGCGCCAACGCGCAGAGGACACACAGAATTTGGTAGCTGGACATAAGAGCCTCTAAAAATCATCAATTTAGAGACTCTAGCACAAGTTTAGATTTCTAAACCATCCAATAGACTTAACCACCCTTTAATGATCCTGTGACAAAACCAAATGATCCCAAAGAGATAAATCGAAAGACTGAGCCAAGTCAGTGGAACGCAATAGCCGAGCACTAGCAAGCCAAGAAAGGCGAGATTAGAATGCCGTTGCCAACGCAAATGCGACGCCAATAATGGATTACCATGGAATTGGCGTTGGGAAAGATTAATGAACAAACTTAGCAGCACAGGAAGTAATAATAAGGGAAAACCCGACATCAAGGCGTACAACAAATGTCCCAGAGTACGGTCTTCAATTTTTGCGGCATAAGTGGTTGTCATTGTCATTGAGAGACTCCAGCCAGACTAATAGACTGGGCGCAAACATCATACGCCCTTGTCATTAACCTTACGTTCTCACTGAGATAAGCGCAACTAAGGATTAGAAATATTTCCATCCATTTAAAAATAAGTCACAAGTAAATGACGCTAATTAGCAGCACGTTAAAGTTTAAGTGTCACGTCGGATGCTAATGTTGTGGAGCAAGCGAGTACAAAACCGGCCTCAATTTCTGCAGCAGTCAGTGTCATCACGCTTGTCGATACCGTTTCTCCCTCCAAGACTTGACACTTACACGCGCCGCAAACGCCCGAACGACAGGCTGCAATAATCGGCAACCCTTCGGCCTCAATTCCCTCCAGCAGACTTTGTCCTTGATTTAGCGTCGTGCTTCGATCGCCAATAGACAAGGTAAAAGCCCCTTCAGGTAGGTTTTCACTCGTTCCATCTGACGAGTTTGCTTGCATAAGCTGACTGCGGGCAACTTTCTCGGCCGTGGCAAAACTCTCATGGTATAACCGACTCATATCAAAATTGAGTTCGACCAATAAGATTTTTACCGCTTGCATATAGGGTTCTGGCCCACAAAGGTAGATAGTACGCTCTGCAAAATCAGGTACTAAGGTTTTTAGCATCTGTGCACTTAACCGCCCGAAATCGAATGCTATCTTTGGTGAACACCCCAGTGTTTCAGTGACAGTCTCAAGTGCGTAGCTGAGCTTAAATGCATTAAAACGGTTGGCCATAGTCGCCAATGATGACTTAAAAATAATATCATTCTCTGATCGCGCACTGTGCACAAAGGCAATATCGGCATCAATTTGTGTATCAGTCAGATAACGCGACATAGAGTACATGGGGGTAATACCGCAACCAGCACTCAAAAAAAGGTATTTCTGCGCCGTTATAGCTAATAGATTAGCATCTAACTTTTCAGTCTCTGGCTGTTTATGGCTTAGCCGAGCAATATCAAACAGATTAAATTGTCCCGCGGGCGGCAGCACTCGTACACTCTGGCCGAGTAATAGATTGTCGATAAGATAATTAGATACGAGTCCACCCGCAACACGCTTAATCGTCACCATCAAGGAATAGGGCCTAGATGGCGATGATGACAAGGTATAACTGCGGCACACTTGCTCGCCATTAATCTCAAGCACAAAGGTCATAAACTGACCGGGTTTATAGTCAAACTTCATCGGCTCGCCCGCTTGAAAACGAAAACTCACGACATCCGAGGTTTCATTCCAGCGTTCGACGCACACTAATTGATTAACACTTCCAGGTTTATGGGGCGAAACCGATAATGCCCGCGCTCCCGCTATCACACTCATGTTCATAGCATTTACCCACAAAACACTGCGGCCTCAGTAAACAAGCCAAAACCGCAGTTCAGCAACAATTCTTGGTTGATTTAAGCCACGTTTAACATATTTTTTAAATCGGCTTCGACTGTCGTGGTATTACGCAAGCCAAATTTATCTTCCAAAATTTTGGCTAAATTGGCCGTCAGGAACGCAGGTGGCGTCGGGCCTGTTCGAATATTTTTAACGCCAAGTGACAACAGCGTCAGCAGTACTACAATGGCTTTTTGCTCAAACCAAGAAAGCACTAAGCTCAGAGGTAATTCATTGATATCACATTCAAACACTTCAGCTAATGCAATCGCTAACTGAATCGCTGAATAGGCATCGTTACATTGGCCCACATCGAGCAAACGTGGAATACCGTTAATGTCACCAAATTCGAGCTTATTGAATTTGTACTTACCACAGCCTAGCGTCAGGATTATTGAATCCTTAGGTGTGGATTTAGCAAGTTCAGTGAAGTAGCTTCTGTCGGCTTTGTCGCCATCGCAACCGCCAACAAGGAAGAAATGCTTAATCGCACCACTCTTCACATTTTCAACCACGGCGGGCGCTGCGGCCATCAAGGCATTACGGGCAAAACCAATAGTGATAGTGTGTGGGATTTCATCATAGATAAAGCCTTCTAAGGCTAACGCTTTATCAATGACAGCCGAGAAATCATCTCCTTCGATATGCACCACACCAGGCCAGCCCACTATGCTGCGAGTAAAGATACGATCACTATAACTACCCACATTTGGATCGATAATACAGTTAGATGTCATCACCACAGCGCCAGGGAAATTGGCAAATTCTTGCTGTTGATTCTGCCAAGCACTGCCGTAATTTCCGACAAGATGTGCATATTTTTTAAAGGCTGGATACGCCAGTGCAGGAAGCATTTCACCGTGGGTAAACACATTGATACCCTTGCCTACAGTCTGCTCGAGAATAAGCTCTAAATCCTTCATGTCATGGCCAGAGACTAGTATGGCTTTGCCCTTAACTGACTTAGTGTTGACCACAGTTGGCTCAGGATGACCAAAGGCCTGAGTTTCACCCGCATCCAGCATTGCCATTATGCGGTAGTTCAACTGACCTATGTCCATAGCCGTAGTAAACAGCTTATCGCCATCAACACTCGGCTCACCTAAGAAAGACATGATTTCATGGAAGCGCCCTGCCACATCAGCATCAGTCTGACCCAACACGCGAGCATGCTCCATATAAGCAGCCGCACCCTTAAGGCCATATAAACACAATAACCTCAATCCCATGATGTCTTCATGAACTTCATGCTTATCTTTATTCAGCAGTGCAATCGGCGCCTGCGCTAGCATTTCAATCTTACTGGTCCCCAGCACTAACTGAGCGACTTGCGGCACTTGCTCAGCAGCAATACCGGCTTGTTCACAAGCCGCTTCGTAAGAAGCTTTTAACTGAGCACGATACTTAGCCGCCTGCTGGGTATAGGCCATAATGCGCTCATCATCGAAGTTGACGTTGGTGAGGGTCGCGAAAAAGGCTTTAGGCACAAAACTATCAATTTCAGCATCGATAATGCCCAGCTCGCGAGCTTTAACCGCATATACAGACACGCCTTGTAGCATGTAAATCAGCAAGTCTTGTAGATCGGACGTTGCCGCCAGCTTGCCACACATACCTTGAGAATAACTACAACCATTGCCAGCGGGTGTACGAATGGTTTGCTCACACTGAATACAGAACATGGATAGACTCCTAATTTAAATTCATGCTTTATTTTTGCATGTTTAAAACTAGTCTACCTAAACGTGCCATAAGCGACAGTCATTTCTAAAGTGAGATGCTAAATGTTAGAGAAAGATCACCTTAAGCAATTGCTAATTAATACAATGTGAACTGTTAAAAATCCATAAAAAAACGCCCATCAATGATGGGCGTTTTAAAAGTAACTGTTTATTTATTAATTGGTTTTCATATCATTAACCGATTGCAGCATAATACGGCTTTCACGCTGGAATTGAGGTGCAAAATCCCCAAACCATTTGGCGACACTTTGGAACTGCTTAATAAACTCGTTCCTGTCACCCCGTTTTAGCAGTTCTAACGCTTCACGGTAGTTATCTAAATAATCACCAATAGCATGCTGGCTATCTTGCTGGGCAAAAATAATATCGGCGTAAAGCTCTGGGCTTTGGGCGAATAAGCGCCCTACCATAGCCAATTCTAATCGGTAAATCGGCGAGCTAAATTGCAGTAAAGTATCGATATCGGCCTCTTCCTTACACAGATTCAAACCATACACAAAGGTCGAGAAGTGACGCATTGCCTGCACTAGCTGCATCGCACTGTCGTGACGCTCTGGTTCTGCTTCGACAATCCGAGCTCCCCAAATGGCGATCTGCTCAAGCAACCACTGGTATTTTTCCGGCGAGCGACCATGACACACCACCACGACTTGCTTCGCCAGACTGCCCACATCAGGACCAAACATAGGATGAAAACCAACGACGGGACCAGAATGCGCCTCAAGCATGGCTTTAACCGGCTCAGTCTTGATGGAGGTCAAATCTGCCAGAATGCAGTCGGCTGGTAATTGGGTCAGCTTTTCACGAATAAGCTCGCAAGTAATCGCAATCGGCACAGTCACTAACACCATGCCCGCATCGGCAAATAAGCTATCCGCTTGCTGCCAATCGTCTTTATCGAGCAAATTCACTTGGTAGCCGGATAAAGTCAGCATTTGTGAAAATAGTCCACCGAGTTGCCCTTTACCGCCGACAATCACCACTGAGCCAAGATCTTTTTTAACTTGCTTAAAACCAACATCTTTTTCATTGAGGTAAGACTCACGCATCAAGCGACGCAAAATATCTTCGATCAACTGCGGCTCGATTCCCATAGTTTTTGCTTCTTCACGGCGTTTAGCCAGCATGGCTGCTTCACGCTGAGGTGCATAAATAGGTAAACCGGCGCCGTGTTTCACCGTGCCCACTTGCGCCACGAGATCCAAGCGCTTACGCAGTAAGTGCAGTAATTGCTGATCAACACCATCAATCAGGCCGCGAAGGTGTTCTAATTCGGCCGTTGTTTTTTCATTCATACCTGAGTCCATTAAGCTGTAACTAATTTAAGCGTTAGCTACTTTAAGCATATCGAAACGCGTTGGAAGTATTGAAGATAACTTCGCTGCGCCTTCCCGTAAAATGGTTTCTGTTTTTTCCCAACTAATACAAGAATCTGTTACAGAAACACCGTAAGCTAGCTCGCTTAATGGCCTATCACAACTTTGATTGCCTTCATTTAAATGGCTTTCAAGCATGACGCCAATAATCGACTTATTGCCGTTAAAAATCTGCTCGAACACATTTTCACAGACAGGCTTTTGGCGGCTGTAGTCTTTGGATGAATTGCCATGGCTGCAATCGATGATCAAACGTGCATTGAGTTTGGCTTTATGGAGCTGCGTTTCACACTCTGCCAC
The DNA here is from genome assembly GCF_025653395.1 of Shewanella sp. SW24. Lineage (NCBI taxonomy): Bacteria > Pseudomonadati > Pseudomonadota > Gammaproteobacteria > Alteromonadales > Shewanellaceae > Shewanella > Shewanella sp. SW24. Next base: position 153,780 of record NZ_JAKKSH010000005.1, on the reverse strand, counting down.
ACTCGCCGCATCATAGTTGGGCGTTGCACCACCGCGTAAAATCACATGGCCATCGGGATTGCCCGCAGTTTGCAATAATGCGACTTGGCCCTGCTGGTTTATGCCCATAAATCTGTGGCTACTGGCCGCCGATTTTAGCGCATTAATCGCTACATCGAGCTTACCATCGGTGCCATTTTTAAAGCCCACTGGCATAGAAAGACCCGATGCCATTTCCCTATGAGTCTGCGATTCAGTGGTGCGAGCACCAATGGCAGACCAAGTGACAAGCTCAGAAATGTACTGAGGACTGATAGGATCGAGTGCTTCGGTGGCAACAGGCAGTCCTAACTCGGCCAACCAAATCATTAGCTCACGGGCCATTTTCAGGCCTTTTTCGACATCGAAGGATTCATCCATATCGGGATCATTGATCATGCCCTTCCAACCTACCGTAGTACGCGGCTTTTCAAAGTAGACTCGCATTAAGATATAAAACTCATCACTGAGTTCATCGTGCAGAGTTTTAAGCCTTAAAGCGTATTCTTTTGCGGCGGCGATATCATGAATTGAGCAAGGGCCAGTGACAATCAATACTCGATTGTCACGCTTATGAACAATATCAGCCACAGTTTTACGGGCATTGAGGATATAACGATAAGCATGCTCAGAGAGTGGCAAGGCATTTTTAAGCTCTTGCGGCGTGATTAAGACTTTCTCTGAACTGATGTGTACGTTGTTAATCGTATCTTGTTGCATGCTTACCACCTAAGACTTAGTGTTTAACCCAGTTGTCGAAGCAGGACTTCAAGTCAGCTTGGGTATTCATTTCGGATATAAAATAGCGTAAATCCATCGCAATGTACTTTTGTAATGCTACACCATTACAATCAGGCGACCACTATGCCTGTTCATTCTCTTTAGATCAAGTATAAATACTCAAAAAACAGCAACAAAAAACCGCCACTAGGGCGGTTTTCTGTGCGAACACTACGTCTTGTTTTCTGTAGCGGTAACTATTACTTAGTTGCCAGCTTCTCACGGATACGTGCAGATTTACCTGAACGATCACGCAGATAGTACAGTTTGGCGCGACGAACGCGACCACGACGCTTAACTTCAATGCTAGCGATCAGTGGGCTGTGCGTTTGGAATGCACGCTCAACACCTTCGCCATTAGAGATTTTACGTACTGTGAATGCAGAGTGCAGACCACGGTTACGCTTAGCAATTACAACGCCTTCAAAAGCCTGTAAACGCTCTTTATCGCCTTCTTTAACACGAACCTGAACGACTACTGTATCACCAGCACCAAACGCAGGTACGTCTTGTTTCATTTGCTCATCGTTGAGCATTTTAATGATGTTGTTCATAACTTACTCCGTTCTAGAATTAACTGAGCTACGACTAAGCATGCTTGTCCATTGCTTCAACGAACTGCGCTAATAGAGTCGTTTGTTCGTCAGTCAGAGCTAGATTTTGCAATAATTCTGGCCGTCTAAGTAAAGTCCTACCAAGGCTTTGCTGTAAACGCCAGAGTCTAATTTGTTCGTGGTTGCCACTTAGCAGCACTGCCGGTACGTCAAGACCATCCAAGCTTTCAGGGCGAGTGTAATGTGGACAATCCAGTAAACCGTCGGAGAAAGAATCTTGCTCCGCCGAAGCTTGTTTTCCTAGCACGCCAGGAACCAATCTCGATACTGAATCTATCAGAGTCATCGCCGGTAATTCGCCGCCCGAAAGCACGTAATCCCCTATCGACCACTCTTCATCCACTTCCGTTTGAATGATGCGTTCGTCAATACCTTCGTATCGACCACAGACCAAAATCAAACGTGATGATTGAGCCAACTCAGTGACGCCTTGCTGATCCAGCTTGCGTCCTTGAGGTGACAAATAAATCACCTTCGCACCTTCACCCGCTGCGGCTTTCGCTGCATGGATGGCATCGCGCAAGGGTTGCACCATCATCAACATTCCGGGACCACCGCCGTAAGGCCTGTCATCTACCGTATTATGTCTATCATGGGTGAAATCACGGGGATTCCACGTGTGCAACTCGAGCAGGCCGTTTTTCACGGCTCGACCCGTAACTCCAAAGTCTGTCACGGCACGGAACATCTCTGGGAACAGGGTTATTACCCCTAACCACATCTGTTGTACCTCGACTTAGAAGTCAGGATCCCAATCCACTAAAATCTGTTTACCTTGCAGATCCACCGTTTTGATGAACTGCTCAGGGACAAAGGGGATCATACGTTCCACTTTGCCGAAACTATCTTTAGCGTTGGCTTTAACAAGTAATACGTCGTTCGATCCTGTTTCCACGATCTGATCGACAATCCCCATGTTATAGCCTGTTGTATTGACCACTTCGCAACCGATGAGATCACGCCAGTAGAATTCATCTGCTGGCAAATCGTTCATCTGTTCCGGCAAAATCGCAATCTCACTATTTGTGAGCATTTGCGCTTGCTCCCGTGTTTCTACGCCATCAAGTAAGGCAACAACGGCCTTACCTTGATAACGCCACTGGGTGACCTTTATTTCGCGCCATTCACCATTTTCTTTAATAAGCCAAGGTGAATAGTCAAAGATACCTTCAACAGAATCGGTATAGGCGGTGATTTTCAGCCAACCTTTAATGCCATGACAGGAGCCTAATTTCCCCAGTACGACTGGCTGTTGGTTACTGCTCATCAATCTATACCTTAACGCTATTAAGCTGTTGCTTTACGAGCGTCTTTGATCAGTTTTGCTACACGTTCTGTAGCAGCTGCACCGTTAGAAACCCAGTGCTCAACGCGAGCTAGGTCTAAACGTAAAGTTTCTTCTTGGCCACGGGCCAATGGGTTGAAGAAACCAACACGCTCGATGAAACGACCGTCACGAGCGTTACGGCTATCAGCAACAACGATGTTGTAAAATGGACGCTTTTTTGCGCCGCCACGAGCTAAACGAATGGTAACCATGCGTTTTCAATCCTCTAATGATTTGCTTGAAGCAAAAATAAAAACTGGAACCCCGTGTTCGCGAAGAGTCCCAGATAGAAAGCCGGAAGATTTTACCTGACTTTCCAACGAATGCAACCAAAGATGGCGATTATTACGCCTGCGCCCTCAGTAAGCGGTTCATTGTTGCCAGATTCAACCGACTGATAAAGTGCTAAGTTTAACTAAAAATGCCCGATTAACGTCCCGGAAATTTCATTCCTGGCGGCATCATGCCACGCATTCCGCGCATCATTTTTTGCATGCCGCCTTTAGCAGACATTTTTTTCATCATCTTTTGCATTTGAGTAAACTGTTTCAATAAACGGTTTACATCTTGAATTTGCGTGCCAGAACCAGCTGCGATGCGACGTTTGCGTGAGCCCTTGATTAAATCAGGGTTCTTACGCTCCTTGGAAGTCATCGAATTAATGATGGCTTCCATTTGACCTGTCATCTTGCCGTCTTGGATTTGCGCTAAGGCTTCTGGGGGCAATTGACCGACACCGGGCAGTTTTTCCAGCATATTCATCATGCCGCCCATATTTTTCATTTGCTGTAACTGCTCACGGAAATCTTCTAAATCGAAACTGCCACCTTGCTTCACTTTCGAAGCCAGCTTCATGGCCTTTTCTTTATCGACGCCGCGCTCAACTTCTTCGATAAGCGATAACACATCGCCCATGCCCAAAATGCGTGAGGCAATACGGTCTGGATGGAATGGCTCTAACGCGTCGGTCTTTTCACCCACACCGAGGAATTTAATCGGCTTGCCCGTAATGTGGCGAATCGATAACGCCGCACCACCGCGCGCATCACCATCGACTTTGGTTAAGATAACCCCTGTCAGTGGCAAAGCTTCGTTAAACGCCTTAGCGGTGTTTGCCGCATCTTGACCTGTCATAGCATCAACAACGAACAAGGTTTCGATAGGCTTAACCGCTGCGTGTAAGCCTTTGATCTCGTCCATCATGGCTTCGTCGACATGCAGACGACCCGCGGTATCGAGGATCACCACATCGATAAACTTTAATTTAGCGTGGGCAATCGCCGCTTTCGCAATGTCGATTGGCTTTTGGCTAACGTCCGATGGGAAAAACTCCACCGCCACTTCTTGCGCTAACGTCTCAAGCTGTTTAATCGCCGCAGGGCGATAAACGTCAGCACTGACGACTAATACCGATTTTTTATGGCGTTCGCGTAAAAATTTACCCAGTTTGGCCACACTGGTGGTTTTACCCGCACCTTGCAGACCTGCCATCATAATCACAGCTGGCGGCTGAGTGGCTAAATCTAGGGCTTCATTCGCCTCGCCCATGGATTTTTCAAGTTCACTTTGAACTATCTTAATAAAGGCTTGACCTGGGCTTAAGCTTTTAGAGACTTCTTGGCCAACGGCACGTTCTTTTACGTTATTAACAAATTCGCGCACCACAGGCAGGGCAACATCGGCCTCCAGCAGTGCCATACGCACTTCGCGCAGGGTTTCCTTAACGTTTTCTTCAGTTAAGCGACCACGGCCACTGATATTTTTCAGTGTGCGTGACAGTCTGTCGGTTAGGTTCTCAAACATCGTCCTGTTCTATACCTTTAAGAATCTCGATTGATGGGCTGTATTATAACGATGCATGCGCATTATGCTACTGCTGCACCCATCTTGATTGTGGTTAAGTGTTTTACTTGCGCTGAGTCATGTTTTATTGTCGTCGACACACTATTTAACCCTAACAATAAGAATCTGCTAAATTTTGCAACTCATGTCACTGCCCATTTGCCGACAGCTCATGTTATTCTAGGGAAAATATTGATCTGTATGCCCCGTTTTTAAGGCACCTTTAACTACACAAATAGGTTAATTACCCATGGTCATCTTTTCTGCCTCAGCCATGTTTTTTTATTGCATTGCATTGGTACTAGTGACGAGTCGATTGTTTCACCCAGACGGTCCGAATCGCCGTGCTGTCGCAGGCTTTGCCGCTATTGCGGTTATTTTACATGCCGCAGCATTATCACAAGTGATTTTCACCACAGATGGCCAAAACTTTAGCCTGACGAATGTGATTTCCTTAGTGAACTGGATTATCGCTTTTACTTTTACGATATTGATGTTCAGGCTGAAGGTCATCGTCGTCGTGCCCGTGGTTTATGCCTGCTCAGTGCTTTCGGTTGCCCTACTCTGGTTATTGCCACCTAAATTCATCACGCATTTTGAGCTTTATCCTGAAGTATTAGCCCACGTCGTGTTGTCACTCATGGCCTACAGCGCCCTGATGATTGCCGCCCTGTATGCGATACAACTGGCGATGATCCAAAATAAACTGAAGAAAAAACAATTTATGCTGAGCCCTGGCATTCCGCCGCTGATGACAGTTGAAAAACAGCTTTATCATCTGGTGATTATCGGCGTTATCTTGCTCAGTTTGTCGCTCGCGACTGGTTTTATCTTCCTTGAAGATATGTTCGCCGATGGTAAAGGTCATAAGGCAATTCTGTCGATAATGGCTTGGTTTGTATACATTACTATGCTGTGGCAACAGTATTGGGTCGGTTGTAAAATTCGTACCGCAGTCATTTATACTCTGACTGGCGCATCCTTACTTTCGCTCGCATATTTTGGCGCGCGCATTGTCAAAGAGTTAATCCTCAACTAAACATTTATGTCGGCTGGGGCAGTTATTGCTGCGGCCGACTTGACACTTTTTTTAAATGTCGGTATTTACTTAAGTTTACTGGCCACATTGGAGCCTTTTTTGGACGCTATATCGACAAGCGCACTCCTGATCGTTTTACTAGTGCTTATCCTATTCTCTGCCTATTTTTCAGGCTCAGAAACCGCAATGATGACTCTCAACCGTTACCGTTTACGCCACTTAGCCAACAATGGCCATAAAGGGGCGATTAGAGCCTTGAAGTTACTTGAGCGTCCTGACCGTTTGATTGGATTGATCTTAATTGGCAATAACTTAGTCAATATTTCCGCATCTGCTATTGCGACTATCATTGGTATGCGTCTTTGGGGCGACTTAGGGGTCGCTGTTGCAACTGGCGTGCTTACGTTAGTCGTGCTCGTTTTTGCTGAAGTCACGCCAAAAACCATCGCCGCGCTAAATCCTGAGCGTATTGCTTTTCCCTCTAGCATTCTGCTACTTATACTTTCCTCGACCTTTGCCTATGTTGTCTCAAGCGTTAATTTGATAACCACAGGCATCTTACGTTTGATGGGGATAAAAACCGTTAATAGTAGCGATGCGCTAAGCCAAGAAGAGTTGCGCACTGTGGTACATGAGGCAGGGGCACTCATCCCCCGACGCCACCAAGAAATGCTGTTATCTATCTTGGATTTAGAGAAAGTCACCGTTGAAGATATTATGGTGCCACGCTCAGATATCTACGGAATTAACGTTAATGACGAATTTAAGGTTATCAATCGTCAGGTGATCCAAAGTCCACATACCCGAGTGTTAGTGTATCGCGACACCATAGACGATGCAGTGGGCTTTATTCATCTACGCGATGCCCTGCGCCTCCAATCTAAAGAGCAATTTAGCAAGTCATCTTTGCTACGTGCAGTGAAAGAACTCTACTTTGTGCCAGAAGGTACGCCACTCAATGTGCAACTAGCTAACTTCCAACAAAATAAAGAGCGCATCGGCTTAGTCGTTGATGAATATGGTGATATTCAAGGTCTAGTAACACTCGAAGATATTCTCGAAGAGATTGTCGGCGACTTTACCACTTCTATGTTGACCACCCCGAGTGAAGACATTAAGGTCCAGCAAGATGGCAGCTACTTAGTTGATGCGGGCATTACGATCCGCGATTTGAATAAAGAAATGAAGTGGAACTTTCCCACCGATGGCCCTAAAACCCTCAATGGTCTGATTCTGGAGTATCTGGAGGAAATTCCTTCTGCGAATACCAGTTTACGTTTAGCAGGTTATCCATTAGAGATAATTGATGTGTCAGAAAATATGATTAATACAGTGAGAATTATCCCGCTGTATTATCATCCCCCCAGAGTTTAATCCTCAATTTTGAGCATAAAAATTGGCCGAACCACGCGAGTTAAGATGTGGTCCGGCCGACGATTTCCTCCAAGCGATGATGCTCCCCCAAGCTATAAATCTATCTACTCTAATTCACTATCTAGCCAAGCTATGCAGACTTTTTCGCCTCAAGTATACGGCGCTTCTCAAGCGCCATTGGCGTTATCTGGGCGTTCAGCGCCTTTTCTAAGCCCAACATAAAATACACTTCCGCCATTAAGAAAAATGGCCCAATTAATAGCTGATTTAAGTCATCCACAAAGGCAGGCTTGGCTTTTTCATATTGATGGCCGATTAGCTGGAATACCCAGCCCACCACAAATACCCCTAGGGCAAGCCAAGTGGCACCGGCGATATGCGCCGCCCACTCAGTAGTGAGCAGCACAGGTACCATAAATAATATGAGCCCCATTGAAAGCCTTAAGTGTAAACGGACATAATAGGCCAACACGAATATACCGACTATCACTGCTAAACTTGTCTCTCCCATACTGCCCAGCGGAATACGCACTGTGGCCAGCAACAGGAAAGCAGACCAAATAATCAGTGGGATGCCAATAAAATGGGTCTGAATATTACGCTGATTTAAATGCACACTTTTGTAGGTCGATAACTGCTCTGCGGCGGATTTCATGTCGGGTTCCTCTTCATTTGCCCCTGCTTTTACGTGCGCCAAATTGAGCGACGCGCAAGCCATAAACTAACGTAAAACAATTAAGCTGAACAGTAAAAGTAAATAAATTGTTGCATTCAGTAATTTAGCACTGATTTGGATACCCATCCAGAAATGAAAAAAGGAACCCTAAGGTTCCTTTTTTACCACCAACAGACGCAAACTCGGGTTTATTGAGACTCTATGATTACCGTCGCAATCGCATAGGATTTTTCATCGGCAATAGAGATATGCCCAACCGTCGCTTTAAGCTGCTGTAAGCGCGTCAGCGCACCCTCGGTAAAGTGAATCGTCGGTGCACCATCCTCATTGTTGCCAATGTGAATATGCTGAAACGACACACCGCGGCCAATACCCGTACCGAGGGCTTTGGCTGCGGCTTCTTTTGCCGCAAAACGCTTGGCAAGATAACGACTTGGCTGACTATGGGCAGTATAAATGGCTAACTCAGACTCGGTCAGCACACGTTTCGCCAGCTTGTCACCTGCGCGTGCCACATGGACCTGAATACGCTCAATCTCGACGATATCTGTGCCTAGGCCGACAATCGCCATTATTCGCCTCGACGACCTTCAAGCATTAACACTTTCATGTCTTTCACTGCTGTCGCTAAACCGTCAATGGCGGCACGTGCGACAATCGCATGACCGATATTGAGTTCATATAACTCAGGAATCGCCGCAATCGGTTTCACGTTGTGATAATGCAGACCATGACCTGCGTTAACCACTAAACCTTTGCCATGGGCGTATTTTGCCATTTCGCTAATACGCGCTAACTCAGTGGCTTCTTCTGCTTCCGTTTTAGCATCGGCATAACAGCCCGTATGAATTTCAATAAGCGGTGCGCCAGAGGCAACAGCGGCATCAATTTGAGTTTTATCGGCATCGATAAATAAGGAGACTTGAATACCCTCAGCAGCTAAACGACTAACTGCAGCAGTGATTTTATCTAATTGTCCCGCCACATCTAAGCCACCTTCAGTGGTGACTTCTTGACGTTTTTCTGGCACTAAACAGACATAGGTCGGCTTAATTTCACAGGCGATGTTAAGCATTTCTTCGGTCACAGCGCATTCAAAATTCATGCGGGTTTTCAAGGTTTTTGCCAACAAATATACATCGCGGTCTATGATGTGGCGTCTGTCTTCACGCAAATGAATAGTGATGCCATCGGCGCCAGCATGTTCAGCAACGGCAGCAGCATGCACAGGATCAGGATAACTGGTGCCACGGGCTTGGCGCAGAGTAGCAATATGGTCGATATTCACGCCCAATAAGATACGGCTCATCGGGAACTCCTTAATGTTTAACGCTGATATTGCGGCCTATTGTACTTAGGCTCACGCTAAAAAACAGGAGCTAGGGCGAATTATTCCCATCAATCTTAGTTGGTACGGCAGTGCTGACGAACAATTGTCGACTCAACAAAGGTTTAGTCCCGAGTAATGGCGTTAACAGGGAGCGCATCAACAACTTCGCGCTCAAAAAATGTGCTTCGGTGAGCTGGTTATCGTTAAGCGCCGTCAACATTGCCCCTTGGTAGGCGTTGCGAGCACGGGAGTTAAGCACAAATTGAAAACCTAACTCAGGCACGAGCTGGTAATAATCGTCAGGCACGAGTGGTTCACCTTGAGTATCGCGGCTAAGAGAAGGCATAAAACCTAATTCCCGCAGCAAGGCAAGCTCAATATAACGCAGTTGGGATTGGCAAAACTTCGCGGCAAGGCCGACTAAAGCTTGATGATAAATGAGGAACAACTCTTCGGCATTGTGCTGTACAGACAAAGTGCGAACCAATAACTCATTGATATACATGCCAGCAAACAAGCTTTGACCAGAAAGAGGCACAGCAGGCGCAGCGGCTTCGACTTGAGTTAAGGTTTTTAATTCAGACTTACCGCTAAATTCGAAGATCAGCGGTTGAAAGGGCTGGAGAATACTCTTGATAGAGCGCTTACCGCTGCCGGTTCGGGCAACCACATCAACCCGTCCAATGCCGTCAACTAACAGGTTAACTAAGACACTGGACTCTCGATATGGGCGATGATGTAAAACGTAACCACGTTTCATCGGTAAGCGCGCTCGCTGAAATTAATGCTTAATCGTCGCCGTAACCTAAGCTACGCAAGGCGCGTTCATCATCGGCCCAACCGGATTTCACTTTCACCCACACTTCGAGGAAAACTTTATTATCAAACAAGGTCTCCATGTCTAAGCGAGCTTGAGTTGCGATAGTACGAATACGTTCGCCCTTGCTACCAATCACCATACGTTTTTGACCTTCACGCTCAACAAGGATCAAGGCATTGATTTGATAAACACCATTTTCCATCATCTTGAACTGTTCAATCTCAACTGTCGCATCATAGGGTAATTCATCACCTAAGAAGCGCATCAGTTTTTCACGCACAATTTCCGACGCCATAAAACGTTGCGAACGATCGGTAACATAGTCTTCAGGGAAGAAGAAAGGTCCTTCAGGAATCGACGCCGCCGCTAGCTCTAAAATGCGCTTAACGTTGGTACCTTTACTGGCTGAAATCGGCAAAATTTCATCGAAAGGATATTTTTTGGCGACTTCTTCCAAATACGGGAACAGCGATTCTTTGTCTTTGATATTGTCGACTTTATTGATCGCCAGAATTGTCTGACGCTCTTCACCGCCACGGCGTAATTTACTCAACACCATCTCATCATCGGCGGTCCACGTCATGCCATCGACCACAAAAATCACCATAGCCACATCGGCAAGCGAACTGGCTGCTGCGCGGTTCATCAGGCGGTTAATCGCCCGCTGCTCTTCTATGTGTAAACCAGGTGTATCGATGAACACGATTTGCTTCGGACCATCGGTATGAATACCCATGATACGGTGGCGCGTTGTTTGTGGCTTTTTAGAAGTAATACTCACCTTCTGACCAAGCAAACGGTTGATTAACGTTGATTTACCGACGTTAGGGCGACCAATGATCGCCACCATGCCGCAATAAGTGACATCGTATTGGGCCGACGGCGTTGGCGCGGCCGCATTCATCCTTGCCAGTAATTCATCTAAACTCGGCTCAGTTGCCGCTTTTGCAGCATCGATACCTGACAAGTCTGTTTTTTTGGTCATTTCTTTAGTAACTCCAATACTTGAGCGGCCGCGATTTGCTCGGCTTTACGGCGTGAACTCGCCACACCAATGACGCTTTGGCTCAAGTCTTCAATACGACATTCAACGGTAAATGTCTGATCGTGGGCATCGCCTTCTATGTTGATTACTTGGTAATCAGGCAGCGGCTTTTTAAACCCTTGTAAATGTTCTTGCAGTAATGTCTTAGCGTCTTTCTGACTGATCCCAGGTTGGATTTCGGCCAAACGCTCGGCATACCATTTCAACAGTAATGCACGGCAAACTTCGAGATCGGAATCAAGGTAAACGGCGCCAATAATGGCTTCAACTGCATCGGCAAGAATCGACTCGCGTCTAAATCCGCCACTTTTCAACTCGCCAGGACCGAGATATAAATAATCGCCGAGCTTAAACTCTTGGGCGATGATAGTTAAGGTATCACCGCGAACTAAGGTGGCACGCATCCGGCTTAAATCGCCTTCGGTTGCCTTCGGAAACTGATGATACAAAGCATCAGAAATCACGATAGATAAAATTGAATCACCTAAAAACTCTAAGCGCTCATTATGCTTATTTGCCGCACTTCTGTGGGTCAGCGCTTGAGTCAAAAGCTCAATATTCTTGAACTCATAACCTAAGGTACGACACAAACGTGGCAAATTTTTAATCGGTTCCATGCTATTTAATTCCACCTACACGCTCAAAACGCACACCGCTAGGCACCCAAGTTGGGAGGAAGTCGGCTTTTGAACGGTCAAATTCAAAACTAATCCAAATCGCTACCGCTTTACCAACAAGGTTCTCTTCTGGCACAAAGCCCCAGAAACGACTGTCGGTACTGTTATCGCGGTTATCACCCATGGCAAAGTAATGGCCTTCTGGCACTAAAAATTCACCCGCGGGTAAATTACCTTCGCGCTTAAAATACCCCAGCATGTCAGGTCGACTTGGGTTGATCAAGATATCGTGGGCGACATCACCCAATTCCTCTTTATAACGCAGCAACGGCACACCATCTTGGCTGTAATCACCACGACTGATCTCAGTGCGGGCGATAACTTGCGGTTCTGGGCAAGCTGTTTGCTCAACGCCACAGGCCTTCTGGATCATCAACTGCTTGTTACGGTAAATAATTCTATCACCCGGTAAACCGACAACACGTTTGATGTAGTCAATTTGCGGATTTTCAGGATATTTAAATACCACCACATCACCGCGTTTGGGCTCACCAGTTTCAACCAGTTTAGTGCGCCATACGGGATCTTTAAGCCCATAACTAAATTTTTCCACCAGAATGAAGTCGCCCACTAAGAGGGTTGGCATCATAGAACCCGATGGGATTTGAAATGGCTCATAAATGAATGAACGTAGGATCAACACAAAGGCAATCACAGGGAAGATAGAATGCGCGGTTTCGACTATGGTCGACTCACGAATGATTTGGTACTCAGCTTCTTCAGTTAAATTCGCTTGTGATGCCTTTGCTAACGCTAAACTCTCACGACGCTTTGGGGCGAAAACGAGCACATCGACTAACCAAATAAGTCCTGAGATCAGGGTGATTAGCACTAGAATAATGGAAAAATACGCTGCCATTGCTTATTGAACTCCTGCCTTAAAAATAATTAAAGGTGCCTAACTCAGCGAATATCATACTTTAGTTAACTTACCGTATTCGACCTTGGTAAACCAAAGTGATAAACCAATGCGATAACCTAACTAAAGCGCCGCAAACAGCGGCGCAATAGTCAACTAAATTGTCACTTCTTATACTAACGATTACTCGTTTAGCTTAAGTACCGCTAAGAATGCTTCTTGTGGCACCTCAACGTTACCTACTTGCTTCATCCGTTTCTTACCCTCTTTTTGTTTATTTAAGAGTTTTTTCTTACGAGAAACGTCGCCGCCATAACACTTAGCCGTTACGTCTTTACGCAGGGCTTTCACGGTTGAACGTGCAATAATTTGACTGCCCACCGCCGCTTGAATCGCAATATCAAACATCTGACGTGGAATAAGTTCTTTCATCTTATCCACTAAGGCTAAACCACGGTGACGAATGTTTGATCTATGGATAACCATAGCCAAGGCGTCGACTCGGTCGCCGTTGATGAGAATATCTAAACGCACCATGTCTGCAGGATCGAAACGAATAAAGTTATATTCGAGGGATGCATAGCCACGGCTAGTGGACTTCAAACGGTCGAAGAAATCCATGACCACTTCCGCCATTGGCAGATGGTAAGTTACAGCCACTTGGTTACCGTGGTAAACCATGTTCACTTGGGTGCCACGTTTTTCAATACACAGGGTAATCACGTTACCTAAGTATTCTTTTGGCACTAAAATGTTGGCCTCAACAATCGGCTCACGCATTTCTTCAATGTTGTTAATCGCAGGCAGATCAGACGGGTTATCAACGTAAATCGTTTCACCGCTGGTCATGACAACTTCGTACACTACGGTTGGCGCAGTGGTGATCAACTCTAGGTTGTATTCACGCTCTAAACGCTCTTGTACGATTTCCATGTGGAGCAGGCCTAAATAGCCAATGCGGAAACCAAAACCGAGTGCCGATGAACTTTCAGGTTCAAAGAATAATGACGCATCGTTCAGGCTGAGTTTGTTCAACGCATCACGGAAGTTTTCATATTCGTCGGTCGAAATTGGGAATACGCCAGCGTATACCTGTGGCTTCACTTTCTTAAAACCAGGTAACGGCTTTTCAGCACCATTTTTGGCTAAAGTTAACGTATCGCCCACGGGCGCGCCGTGAATTTCCTTCAGACCCGCAATCACAAAGCCGACTTCACCGGTTTTAAGTTCGGTTTTGTCAGTTTGTTTTGGCGTGAAAATACCCACGCGATCCGCAGTGTGGTTTTGCCCTGTAGACATTACCTTAAACTTGTCACCTTTTTTCAGGCTACCGTGTTTAATTCGCACTAACGACACTACGCCTAAGTAATTATCAAACCAAGAATCGATGATCAAGGCTTGCAATGGTGCGTCAGGATCGCCTTCTGGCGGTGGAATTTTGGCAACAATGACTTCTAAAACCTCATCGACACCGACACCGGTTTTAGCCGAACAACGCACAGCATCCATCGCATCAATACCGACGATATCTTCAATCTCGGCAGCAACACGTTCTGGATCGGCTTGTGGTAAGTCAATCTTGTTTAAAATGGGCACCACATCTAGATTCATATCCAGCGCGGTATAACAGTTTGCCAGTGTCTGAGCTTCAACGCCCTGACCCGCATCAACCACCAGCAAAGCACCTTCACAGGCAGCTAATGAGCGCGAGACCTCGTAGGAGAAGTCAACGTGACCAGGGGTATCAATAAAGTTGAGTTGATAGACAAGGCCATCTTTGGCTTTATAATCCAAAGTGACACTTTGTGCCTTAATCGTAATACCACGCTCACGTTCTAGATCCATAGAATCTAAAACTTGAGAATCCATTTCACGGTCGGTTAAACCGCCACAAACCTGAATAAGACGATCTGATAGCGTCGATTTACCATGGTCGATATGGGCAATAATTGAGAAGTTTCTAATTTGTTTCATTATGCTGCAATGACTAATACTGAAAATGGATACGGTTCAAAGGAGCGAAATTGTACCTGATTGCGGTTTCAATACCAATCACATTCACTCCTACTTAAGACAGGCCGATAAAACAACGTCCAAAACCGCAGTTAGCTGTTATTTGATAAAAAATAACACATTGAAATTATTGAGCTAATTCGTTTAAATTGATGTTCCTACCTAAATAGGCCAAAATCACAGGCTGAGCATCAACTTCTAAACGTTTGGCCTGTTGCTTACCAAAAGACCACGCAATCAAGGCACCAACGGCCGCAAAGCCCATGGCACCTAGGTTAGGATTAAACTCAAGCAACTGGCCTAAAAATTGTCCTAACGCTGCGCCGACAAACAGGCCAAACAGCGGCATTAAATAGATTAATGCTGCTGCTTTGAGGATCACGCTCTCGGGAAGGCCTAATTTGAGTAATTCACCAGCCTCACAGCGGCGGTCACTCTGAATAGAAAATTGCTGGGTTTTCGAGGAAAAAGCCTGAGCGACAGCAGAGGTCCCGCAAGACTCACTGTTACTGCAGCTCTTGCAGGTACTCTTAAGTTCCACTTCAACCGTCAACCAGCCTTGACTATCACTGGAGACGACTCTGGCAATTTCTTCCATCATAATCGGCGTCCTATTCTAGCGTCAGACTTTTAGCAATGCGCGTTAGAGTTTCTGTCGGCACTTTACCCACAGCAACCACTTCGGCATTACCGACTTTTTCTGAGACTAACGACAAGCCATTACGGGTAATTAATTCTTCAGGCAATGGACTCGTGCCCGCTCGCGCCACATAAACAGAAATATTTGCCAGTCCATCGGTCAGTGCTATGTATTCCACCGCTTCGTGACTGCCAATTAATCTATGGTGGTCGCGCACTACCACAGTAAAACCTGCGGGTAACCAAGCAAATTGCCAGTTTTGACCGTCTTGGCGCTCGGCTTGATCGATAACTGCCGGCCACTCTTGCTTATAAGCCTCTTGCAAAATGGCTGGCGGCTCGCTGAATTCAATGAGTTCAATCACCATGATCTGCTCAAGTAATTGCTTATCTTGAGTCAGCATGTCGTATCTCAGCGGCAGATAGGTTTCCATATCAAGCCAAATTTGAAAGCCATAACGGAATTCATCATTAGGCAACAGGCGGATCATCTGCCCCGGACGCCCAGCGATACGGGTACGGCCACCGAGTACAAACTGATAACCCACTTCTAAATCCGCCATATTGGCAGAGAAAGCAGCAGGCCAGACACCTTGAATATGATTAGAAACGATACTATACGCAGGCTCATCGTGCTCAATAAAGGTGACACGATTACCTACACGCACTGCATTTTTGGGTGGACCGTTAAGGTATTCTAGAAAGGCAACTTCTTGATTATTCACCTTACCATGCAGGTAAACCAAAGGCCGAATATGATCGGCCTGAAGTTGAATAATCGATGCTTTAAACTCTTTCTCTCGTAAAGCCTGACTCATTTTCTCGAGCCAAGCTTTGGCAGGCATGTCTTCCTGCGCGGTTGCAGGAAAGACCAAGGCTAATAAAGCCAACAGGATTAGACGCAAGCTAACTCCTCGTTATTGATTGACCGGAACGGGTACGACCTCGGTATTGTCCTCTACAACCGCACCAGTATTCAATCGTTGTTGCAACATATGATCTTGGATATAAGTATTAATTCGGCGACGTTGCTCATTCACCTGATCATTGGTATAGCCTTGATTCTGTTGTACAGGACCGGTTTGTAGGCTCACAGGTGATGCGCTACCAATAAGCGGCCTTGTAATTAACACGGGCGATGGTGACGCGGCATCATCGGCAGTTTGATTGTAATTCTGCACACCCACAATCGCAAACATAGCAACCGTCGCAGCAATGGCATATTGGCCAAATTGCTTAAATAAAGGTACGACGCGGCTTTGCTCCGAATTGGCGGCAATTTGTGGCGTTACAGGTGCAGTGACTTTAGACACATGATGCTTAGGCGCAACTATCGCTGGCTCAAGTTCAATGGCGGCAGCAATGCTAGCAGAGAGATCTAACACAATAGTCTGCGGCAATTCGCCACGCATGGCATCGCCTATCATATGATAGTTATGCCATTTATCATGTGAATGTGTATCAGCAGATAACTCTGCCATGGTCTGTTCATCAGTCTCTCCATCGACTGCGGCAGATACCCATTCTTGACCTAATTTATCCATTTTTCACCTGTCTAAATATAAGGGTTTCTTAAAATAAGAATTTAGGCTTCCAGCAAAGGCTGGAGCTTTTTATCGATTGCTTCTCGTGCTCGGAAGATACGTGATCTTACGGTCCCGACAGGACAATCCATGACTATGGCAATATCTTCGTAACTCATACCATCGAGTTCACGCAATGAGATGGCCATTCGTAATTCTTCAGGCAAGGTCTCTAATGTATCGAAAATCACTTTTTTGATTTCATCCGATAACATTAGCCGTTCTGGGGAGGCAAACTCCTTCAGCGCGTCACTACCTTCGTAATATTCGGCATCTTCTGCATCAACATCATTCGCAGGCGTTCTACGCCCCTGTGATACGAGATAATTCTTCGCAGTGTTTACTGCGATGCGGTACAACCAAGTATAAAATGCACTTTCACCGCGAAAGTTTGGCAAAGCTCTGTAAGCTTTGATAAACGCTTCCTGTGCGACATCAGCAACGTCCGCTTGGTTCCGTACATAACGGGATATCAAGCTAATGACTTTACTTTGATATTTAAGCACTAACAGGTTAAAAGCGTTTTTATCACCTTGTTGTACGCGCTCAACTAATTGTTGATCACTTAATTGTCCACTCATCCGAGCCGACTTCTCCTAAATCTAAAATGCTGATTTCTCAGTCGCTCGAATCATATTCACTTATGTAGACTCGCGGGCTTTGAAAAAGTTCTAAAAATTATACAAAAAAAGTAAGGTAAAAAGGAAAGTACCCATAATCGGTGAGTTGGTTTACCATAGTTGGCACTCTTCAGTCACATCATGATACCCGATGAAACAAGTAGTTGAACACCAATCTGACATATTAGTCATAGGTAGCGGTGCCGCAGGTCTGACACTAGCTTTGCATCTTGCTGAAAAAGCAAAAGTAATTCTGCTTTCAAAAGGCCCACTCTCGGAAGGGTCGACTTACTACGCCCAAGGCGGTATCGCCTCCGTCTTCGACGAAAGTGACACTATCGAATCCCATGTTGCAGACACCTTAATCGCAGGGGCGGGTTTATGTGACAAAGACGTTGTCACTTTCACGGCTGAAAATGCCAAGAGTGCGATGCAATGGCTTATCGAATGTGGCGTCGCCTTCGATAAAGAAGAAACCACAGACGGTAATGCAAAAGACGCACCTTACCATTTAACCCGTGAAGGCGGCCATAGCCACAGACGTATTCTGCACGCTGCCGATGCTACAGGCAAGGAAGTGCAAACCACACTGCAAGAGCGCGCACTCGCCCATCCCAATATTCAAGTTTTAGAACGCTATAACGCCATCGACCTCATCACCACCCGTAAGTTAAATCGCCCAGGTAATCGTGTGTTAGGCGCTTATGTGTGGAATCGTAATGAAGAACACGTCGAAACCGTTAAGGCCAAGTTTGTTGCGTTAGCAACAGGCGGTAGCTCTAAGGTTTATCAATATACCTCAAACCCCGATGTCGCTAGTGGTGATGGTATTGCCATGGCATGGCGTGCAGGTTGCCGCGTGGCGAATATGGAGTTCAACCAATTCCATCCGACGTGTTTATACCACGCAGATGCGCGCAACTTCTTACTCACCGAAGCCCTGCGTGGAGAAGGTGCTTATCTGCGTCGTCCTGATGGCAGCCGCTTTATGCCGGACTTTGATGAACGCGCTGAACTCGCTCCCCGTGACATCGTTGCCCGAGCCATCGACTACGAGATGAAACGTCTGGGTGCCGACTGTGTGTATCTGGATATCAGCCATAAAGATGCTGACTTTGTGATGAAGCATTTTCCGACCATCTATAGCCGTTGCTTAGATCTAGGAATTGATATCACTAAGGATGCGATTCCTGTGGTACCCGCCGCACACTATACCTGCGGTGGTGTGATGACAGATATGCACGGTCAGACGGATCTCAATGGTCTCTATGCTATTGGTGAAGTCGCCTATACGGGCTTACATGGTGCCAATCGTCTGGCGAGTAACTCGTTACTCGAATGTTTAGTGTTTGCCCGTGCGGCATCACAGGACATAGAAAGCCAACTGCATAAAATTCAAATCCCGGGACAAATTCCAGCATGGGATGAAAGTAAAGTGTCGAACTCTGATGAGGAAGTGGTCATCGCCCATAACTGGCACGAACTGCGGTTATTCATGTGGGACTACGTTGGAATTGTACGCTCTGATAAACGTCTAGAGCGAGCACTGCGCCGCTGCCTGATGTTACAGCAAGAAATTCAGGAATATTACAGTAACTTCAGGGTTAGCAATAACTTGCTCGAATTACGTAACTTAGTGCAAGTGGCCGAATTAATTATTCGCTGTGCCATGGAGCGTAAAGAAAGCCGTGGGCTGCATTTTAATATCGATCATCCAGAGAAATTAGACGCGCCTCGCCCAACAATTTTACTACCAGAAAAGTAACGGCATACGCATAGATTACTTCATCATAAACAGACTAAATCTCAGAATGAGGTTTAGTCTGTTGCATTTTAGCCCGCAGCAACAGCCGACATAAATGTCGATAGTCAGTATCGTCTAACATATCTGCCCAAACCAGCAAGAGCCGTAGCTGAGTATCCACTTTGATATAAATAAAGCAAACAAAGGGCGTGACCCAAGTGCGTTTTAGTACCTGAAAGTGCTCCCCCGTTGACAAACGTCCCTCGCCTTTATCACTCAGCACAAAATCTAAACGCCAATGCTGCAGTCGCCACAACTGCGACAGCAAAAAAATACTAACAAGTACGATAAACAAATATTTAAGCAGAGATAAGGCGATAATGTCGCTTTGGGGCCAAAGCAGAAATGAGCTAGAACAGACACCAATAAAAACGACCAACGAGAGTCGTTGGTCGAAAGAGGCTTTTACACTGAAACTATGGTGCCGGTCTTCCACGGACTTTCACTATCATACGAGCCAGTTCAATATCAGGGCACACTTCATGGCCCATAAACCAAGCAAACAATTCTGGATCTTCACATTCCAACAAACGGATAAACACGGTTTTATCTTCATCGGACATTTCTTGATAGAAGTTTTCAACAAAAGGTTGAAGCAAGACGTCTAATTCCAGCATCCCACGGCGACATGCCCAGCGAACCCTTGCGATGTTCATTAATTCCAAGGTATTTCTCCCAACACAGATTTGGCATTAGTCTATCAGTTCACTGACTAAAGTGTCGATTAACCCTTCATATTGACTTACAAAATTAGCATTGTTGTACTTGCGTATCGAGCCCCTCAAAGAGATCGCTAAAATCTGTATCCAATAATCGCTTTACCGCAGGATGTTGGATCATACGTTCGGCAAACATCACATGGTATTCCTCTTTCACATCGGTGGTTTCACCGAGCAAATTCATACCATGGGAAATCACTTCTTGGCGATAAATCGACGGTGTGACAAAAATACCTCGTTTAAGGTAACCAAAGGCTTTCATCATGGCCGCATCATCGAACTCACCTAAGATACTGACTTTAAGGTTTTGCTCGTCAAACCAGCGATATAGCTGTTGTCCAAGTGAGGTTCTGCGGCCGGGGATTAATAGCTGGCCTTGCTCTAAACAAGCCGGAAAATCAGCGCTATAAGTCTCAGCGGAGAAAAAACTCACGCCACACTCGCCCAATTTTTTAGATAAAATTTCAGGGTATTTCAGTGACTCACCTGCACAATCCGAAAGGATCATATCCAGTTTATGCTCACGTAAACGCGCCATTAGGCTCTCGTGAGTCGCCTCATAGCAGGCTAAGTGCATAGAATTGTCATTAGGCACTACAGATAATAAAACTCGGCTGACTAAAGCTTTAGATAAGGCATCGGCAATACCCACCTCGAATAACATGGCATCCGCTTTTTGATAATTAAGTAAATCGAGCATTTCATAGCTAAGGCTAAACATCTTATCGGCGTAGCGAAACACCAATTCACCTAACTCTGTCGCCTCCAATGTCCGACCGACTCGCTTGAACAGACTGCCGTTTAACCTATCTTCTAAGGCACGAATTTGCCCCGTTATCGTTTGCGGCGTTAAACATAGGGCTTCGGCCGCCTTCGCGACTGAGCCCTTTTTCTTAATCATCCAAAAATAATACAAGTGGTTATAATTCAAGTGCAGCATGCTAACCCGCTGTTAATGCTCCCTCAAACGCCAAAGCGCTGAGGGGTTACTGTGTTATTTTAAACTCGATAGTTTAAAATCAGATGATTAAAAACCTGATGATTCCCAGTCAAGTTACTTTAAACGCTGGCAGTCGAGTAGGTTAGTAACTATGCCTTGTAACTGCTCCAAATCGGCAGCATTCCCCAGACTTACCGCTTCAGTGACTCCTGAAACTAAAACGTTACGTTCAGGAATACGTTCGGCGCAATAGGTTCGATTCGCTTCTTGGAAACGTTTACCACCGCGATACTTAAGTGCCCTCGATTCATAACCATTAGTTTCTAATCTCGCCCCTAAGGAATCAGATTTAAACATCAAAGCGCCATCCACTATTCCTTCAAGATAGCTTTGGCAAGTCTGCGAGTTTGCATCCTGATTACAGGCCGAAATTTGCGATGCCGTCGCGGTTGTCGATAAACATAAGAGCGTTGCTATTCCCATTAATTTCAACTTTATCATAGTTATACTCCTTTATTAGGTAACACTTTTGATAACCAGAAATACCCGACTAACGCTGCCATAATCGAACCGATTAAGGTTCCTAGGCGTGCTAAGTCACCGTACATAGGGTCTGCATGTTCAAAGGCTAACGACGCAATAAACATAGACATAGTAAAACCAATACCGCACATGGCCGCGACGGGGGCAATTTGCTTCCAACCTACGCCATCAGGCAATTGCGCTAATTTTAGTTTCACCGCAATAAAGCTAAATAACATTACACCGATTGGCTTACCTAACATCAGACCCAATGCAATACCAACAGGAACAGGAGAAATTAACGTCTCCAAATTCATATTGCCGACATAAACACCCGCATTAGCAAAAGCAAACACTGGCAAAATGAGGAAAGTACTCCAAGGATGCAAACTATGCTCTAAGCCTTCTGAGGGTGAACTGCCATCCTTTGCCCGCAATGGAATACAAAAAGCAATGATGACGCCAGCCAGAGTCGCATGCACTCCAGACTTAAGTACGGCAACCCAAAGAATTAACCCTAAGATGCCATAGGGTAAAAGTGAGATAACCCCTTTGCGGTTTAACCCAACCAAGCCCGCAATCGCTAAACTGGCAATCACTAAACTGATGGTTGATAGGTCAGTACTGTAAAACAGCGCGATAATCACTATGACGCCTAAGTCATCGATGATAGCTAAAGCAAGTAAGAAGACTTTCAGTGAAACAGGAACGCGGCTTCCGAGCAGTGCCATAATACCTAAGGCAAAGGCAATATCGGTCGCGGCAGGAATCGCCCAGCCCGCTTGTGTGACAGGATCACCGTAGTTAAACAGTAAGTACACACCAGCAGGGACTAACATGCCGCCAATGGCTGCAAAGGTAGGCAGGGAAGCTTGAGCGACACTCGATAAGGCGCCTTCAAGTAACTCACGTTTCACTTCTAAACCAATCAGCAAAAAGAATATGGCCATCAAGCCATCGTTTATCCACAGGATAAGTGGCTTGTGTATGTTGAGCTCGCCAATTTTGACTTGAACGTCAGTGCCTAAAAAGCCTTGATAAAGTCCAGATAAGGGGGAATTGGCCATCAGCATGGCTAAGGCAACAGCAACCAATAACAGGATACCGCCAGCCGACTCTTGGCTCAGAAAATTTCTAATTGCTTTTTCCATCTTGCACTCCTAAAAATCATAATGAATTGAGTGTAGACGAATTGTAATAACAAATATAATCGTAAGTTTCTCCCTAACACCTCGGTTATCCCGAAGTGTTAGGCTAAAAAACATACATCACACAGCAACAGGGGCTTTGATATGAGGGTGTGGAGCGTAGTTTGTTAATTCAAAATCATCAAATTGATAGTCAAAAATCGACTCAGGTCTGCGTACAATAGTCATGGTCGGCAACGGTTTTGGATCACGACTTAACTGCAGTGCCGTCTGTTCCATATGATTAGAATATAAATGGGTATCACCACCCGTCCACACAAAATCACCTAAGGCCAAGTCACATTGCTGGGCGACCATCATAGTTAACAAAGCATAACTGGCAATATTAAATGGCAAACCAAGAAACACATCACAACTACGCTGATACAGCTGACAAGATAATTTACCATCGGCTACATAGAACTGAAAAAACGCGTGGCACGGTGCCAAAGCCATTTTATCCAGTTCGCCCACGTTCCAAGCAGAAACGATAAGACGGCGAGAATCTGGTTGAGATTTTATCTGGGCGATAACTTGCGAAATCTGATCGATAGCATCACCACTCTGGGTTGGCCAACTGCGCCACTGGGCACCATAAACTGGGCCCAAATCGCCATTATCATCGGCCCATTCATCCCAAATGCTGACCTTGTTTTCGCGTAAATAGGCAACGTTAGTTTCCCCCTTCAGAAACCACAGCAATTCATGGATGATAGAGCGCATATGGCATTTTTTGGTGCTCACCAAAGGAAAACCTTTGCTCAAATCGAAGCGCATTTGATAGCCAAATACCGAGCGAGTCCCAGTACCTGTGCGATCCGATTTATCCACGCCTTCGGCTAATATGTGCTTCATTAAGTCTAAATACTGTTTCATTGCTGCTTACCTTGCTTACGAAAAATCAAGTACAAACCGATTAACACCATAGGCACAGAGAGTATCTGCCCCATAGTCATAAATCCCCAGTAAAGTCCCAACTGTGTGTCGGGTTGCCTCACAGTTTCAACCATAATACGGAACATACCGTAACCGACTAAGAACATACCAGAGACTGCACCGACTTTATCGGTACGTTTGCTAAACCAGTAAAGTAATAGGAATAATGCTACGCCTTCAAGGGCGAACTGATACAACTGGGATGGATGACGTGGGTCAGGCCCACCAGTTGGAAACACCATAGCCCAAGGCAGATCAGTGGTTCGTCCCCAAAGCTCGCCGTTGATAAAGTTACCAATACGACCAGCGCCTAAACCAATAGGCACAACAGGTGCCACCATATCGGCGACAGTAAAAAAAGTACGTTTTTGTTTCCACGCGATATAAAGCATCGCCGTAATCACGCCCATCAAACCGCCGTGGAAGGACATGCCACCTTCAGAGATTTTAAATAAATAGAGGGGACTGGCGAGGAAATAATCGAAATGATAAAAAAGCACGTAACCGATACGGCCACCTAAAATCACCCCAAGAAAACCATAAAAGAGTAAATCTGAAACTTGCTCCCGCGTCCATATCCCCTTTGAACGGTCGGCTTGGCGGTTCAACAACCACATAGCCGCAACAAATCCGACTAAATAGGTAAAACCATACCAACGTAGTGCCGGTTCAAAGGTTTGTCCAAAAAGATTAAACGGTCCAAATGAAACGATCACGGGATCGATATTGGGGAAACTCAACGCCATAACACATCCATTAGCAGCCTCAAACTGAGATAAACATAAAAACTAGGTCAGAATTAACTTAAGGCCGACACATAGAAGTAACAATGCAAATATCTTTTTAAGTACAGGTGTTGGCCAAGTGCTCGCCGCTTTTACCCCCACAGGCGCCATCAAGACAGAAGTGATTACTAAACCAAACAATGCAGGTAAATAGATATAGCCTAAGGTACCATAGGGCAACTCAGGGGCATTCATACCTGCAATAATATAGCCGAAACTGCCAGAAAGAGAGATTAAGAAACCCATCGCAGCAGAAAACCCCACGGCTTGACGCATCTGTAAACCATAAAAAGTCAAAAATGGCACTATCAGTATACCGCCACCTATCCCGGTCAAACCTGCCAAAACCGCAACAAAAGCCGATACAACAAAAAGCACTACTGAATTAGGTAATTGACGATTTGATTCGGCCTTAACGGGGTAAGCCATTTGAATTGTCATTAAAATCACAAAGATGGCAAAACCTTGTTGTAACTTATCAGCGGGAATACGCTCAGCAATAAAACCTGAAGCCAGCGCGCCTATAATCAGGCCCGGTAACATTGATTTGAATAAATTCCAAGGCACATTGCCACGCTTATGGTGGGCACGTGCCGACGAAATAGAGGTGAGAATAATGGCTGCTAGCGAAGTGGCAATTGCAATATGGGGGAGCTGAGTAGAGCTAATACCGACCGATGGCAAAATATAAAGCAGTGCCGGCACTACAATCAAGCCGCCACCGATACCTAATAATCCTGCCATAAAGCCGACAAATGCGCCTAAAGCCAAGCAAATAAAGAACACCAACAACAAACTATCCACACGAGTACCTACAGCGTGATAAATTGAGGGCCTTAGCTTAAAGCAAAACACAGCATTAGTTAATTAAGAATTGTTGCAAGACCCTGCTGGGTCAAATATTCTTTAACCAGCTCACGCACTTGAAAGCCGTTTGATAGGCTCAGCGCTTTAGCAAGTAATTGATCTAAATCGGCCCGCGCAACACGACGCAATAGATAATTGATCCGCGCTAAACTGCCCTGATTCATACTCAACTGATCGTATCCCATAGCCACCAGCAAAATGGCCCCCATAGGTTCGCCCGCTAACTCTCCACAGATACTAATATCGAGTTTATGGTATCGACAATCTAGGTGCGCCTGATGCAAAGCCCGCAATATTCCAGGATGATAACTGTCAAATAACGAGCTCACCCGCGGGTTATTACGGTCAACAGCCAGCAAATATTGGGTTAAATCATTACTACCAACAGAGACAAAATCCACTCGTTTTGCCACATCATCCAACTGATATAACATGGCAGGCACTTCGAGCATAATGCCTATGCGTGGCATCACTATGTCGCTGTTAACATCGTTTTTTAATTCAACATAGGCTTGTTGCAAATATTCTAAGGATTGATCGATTTCATCTAAGTTGCTGACCATAGGCAGCAAAATACTTAACTGTTTACCGTCTCCCCCAGCCTGTAGCATGGCCCGTAACTGCACCAAAAACAGCTCAGGATGATCCAGAGACAAGCGAATACCGCGCCATCCAAGGAAAGGATTGTCTTCTTTAATCGGGAAATACGGTAAAGGTTTATCACCTCCCACATCTAAAGTACGCATCACCACAGGTCGACCGGACGCTGCCGATAAGACCTGTTGATAGACTTTGACTTGCTCAGATTCACTCGGGAAGCGCTGTTGCAACATAAAAGGAATTTCAGTGCGATAAAGCCCAATACCGTCGGCGCCCTCTGCAATTTCAGAGGCCACACCACTGAGTAATCCCGCATTGAGATACAAGCGAATACGTGAACCATCTAAGGTTACAGAAGGCAGCGCTAATTCTTGGGCATACTGGCGTTGCAAGGCTTTTTGTGCCGAAATCAGGCTACGATACTCACCGACAATCGCAGGTGATGGCGACACCAATAACTGACCACGGCTTGCGTTTACGACTAGAAGTTTTTGGTCAATATTGGCGGATAACAGTTGCTCTACACCTGTGATTGCAGGCACACCTAAGGCGCGGGCTAAAATAGCGGCATGGGAGTTTACGCCACCAAGCTCAGTGACAATACCCGCAAGCTTTTGCCTTGGGAACTCAGCCAACATAGTCGCATCGGCTTCACGGGTAATGAGGATTACAGGTTTATCGGGCTCAAGCTCTAGACGTTCTGGCTCAATAAGTTGGCGCAATACTTTTTGACCTAAGTCACGAATATCGCTAGCCCGCTCCTTAAGGTAAGGGTCTTCCATTGCTAAAAACTGTTGAATATAACGTAGAGACACTCGACTCACCGCCGACTCAGCAGCCCAGCCTAATTGCACTTCACGGGTATATTCGCCGCCTAAACTAGCATCATCAAGCAGTAACTGTAATGCATTGAAAATGGAGACAACTTCGTCATCTTGCTCGCGATCAAACCGTTGAGATAAGGCACCTATCGCTTCTTTACAACGCACCATAGCCGTGGTTAAGCGACTCGATTCATAGGCAATATCGTCAGAACGCACCTCAGGCTGTTCAAGGGGGATTTCCCCACCAAGTACGAAGGCATACGCAATGGCGATACCGTTTGATGCTGAAGTACCTTGAAACAGAATTTGTTGATGATGGGAGCTGACTTGTGCTTTTTGTTTTAAGCCACGCACTGCCATCGCTAATTGGGCGGCGAGGGTCATCAGGAAGGCTTCTTCGCCCTCACTGAATTGGCGAGCACTCGCCTGCTGTACCACTATCACCCCAACCACAGCCTTCTGGTAGATAATAGGTACAGCTAAAAAAGCGCGGTATTCTTCTTCGGCGACTTCAGGAAAAAGCTTAAACCTTGGATGAAGCCGAGCATCCGCTAAATTAACGGCCTCTTCTCGCTGGGCAGCAAGTCCAACTAAACCTTCAGTCAGCGGCATACGTACTCGACCAACGGCGCTTTTTTCAAGACCATCGGTTGCAGATAACACGAGTTCTTGCTCTTCTAGGATATAGATGGAGCAACATTGGGTTTCCATCGCCGCTTTAGTCGATGAAACTAAGATTTCTAATGCGGTTTCCAAACTGTGGGCAGATGCCACAGCCTGAGTAATATCCCTAAGCGTATTTAACACTGTTTTCAATCCTCTTTTGAAAATCAGCCCGTTGTTTTTTGTCTTCCCCGTTTCCTAGGTATTTCTAGGGTTTGGAATGACAATGCCGTTACCGCAAACTCTTTCATCACCTTACGATAAACATCACGCTTAAATGACACAACTTGCCGCACAGGATACCAATAACTTACCCAGCGCCAATCGTCAAATTCAGGATGCCCAGAAGAACTCAAATTAATCGCACTATCTTGGCTTTTCAGTTGTAACAGAAACCACTTTTGTTTTTGCCCGATACACACAGGTTTACTGTCTTGCCTCACTAAACGCTTTGGCAAACGATAGCGCAACCAAGAACGGGTCGAGGTTAATATATGCACGTGTTCAGGTCTTAGGCCCACTTCTTCATACAACTCACGGTACATAGCCTCTTCTGCTGTCTCGCCATCATCGACGCCACCTTGAGGAAATTGCCATGAGTGTTGACCGAAACGTCTAGCCCACATGACTTGGCCATATCTGTTACAAATTATAATGCCCACATTTGCGCGAAAGCCGTCGCTATCAATCACATGGACTCCAAATCACATTAAATTTTAATAAACTGATTGTTTCATAAAGCTAGTCTCTCAGCAAACCTCTATTTTATCCTAAGCTTTGGATAACATCTGACTTAAAAGACATTTATCAACAATGCTAAGGGATGGAATCCGGGGATATCCACATTTTCTGTGGATATCTCTGTTTGAAACTCAGGTGAACTTGTTATAACGTTCAAAAAACATCTATTTACCATCGTTTTTAAAATTTAGAGTTAAAACTTAATGATTAATAAATTCATAAGCTTGTACGTTAATCATGATTTATTTTAGACTAAAAAACCAATAAAGCTCATTATTTGACCAGCAAGAAGTATTTCTATCATTCTCGCGATATTACTCAACTTTATACACAAATAGTGTCCACAACTGTCCACAAAAGCCAGAATAAATGCACTTTATTCGCATTGACTTAGGGTTTTTATTAGGTTAAGAGGCTCACTTTACTGAGTTATCCATAATATCTGTGGATAAGTATGTGGGGAACGCAAGGGAAAGCAGAGAGTAACTTTGAACACTTTTTTGCAAAACGGGGGTTAACACGGATATAAAATTTAAAATCAGTCACTTAGAATAAAAACATTCGGTACAAGTTAACCCACCCTGTAGAGCTCGTTTTTTAACCGCCATTGCTAAGCGGTTATTTTTAAGTAAAATCCAGCCATGAATCGAATTATCCCCCCCGAAAATCTATCTGAACTACTCGAACGTGCCAACATGATGGCGGGCGTGAGTTTGGCGCAGATAGCCAGCCAAAGAAGCATTCGTGTCCCCAAGGATCTTAAACGCGATAAAGGTTGGGTCGGTCAATTAATCGAAATGGAATTAGGCGCAACGGCGGGTTCTAAACCTGAGCAAGATTTTCTACATTTAGGGGTCGAGCTAAAAACTATCCCCATTGATACACAGGGGCGACCGCTGGAGACCACTTATGTCTGCGTGGCGCCGCTATCGAATATCCAAGGATTAACCTGGCAAAACAGCTTAGTCTGCCATAAGTTACAGCGAGTACTTTGGGTACCCGTTGAAGGAGAGAGGCATATTCCTGTGGGTGAGCGCCGTATAGGTACACCAATATTGTGGGAACCAGATCCGCACGAGTTGCAATTACTGCAACAGGATTGGGAAGAGATCATGGAGCTTATCGCCCTCGGAAAAGTAGAGAGGCTTACAGCGCGCCACGGCGAAGTGCTGCAATTGCGCCCTAAGGCCGCTAATAGTAAGGCGTTAACACAAAGCATTGCCGAAGATGGTAGCCTCAAAATGACCAACCCTAGGGGCTTTTATTTAAAGACCAGTTTCACTGCTATGATACTTAATAAGGTATTTGGTTAATTTTTAGTAACGATATGGACTTGGATTGATCCAGATCACAAATTTCACTGGCACTAAGGTGACTCTTTTCTATAAACTACGGCATCCTGAAATCACAGCCGTATTCGGATACCAATCAAGCAGTGAGAGCACGTAGACAAGCGAAAAAACTCCTTTTTGCGATTTTAGCTTGGGCGATTGCCATGGCTGCATTCGTGTTTTTTCGATATGCCCAATCACCAGAGCTGCCCCAATGGGCGGTAAGTTCGGCTGATCTCGCAACACTTGCTATCTACATGGGGATAATTTTTGGCAGCTTACATTGGATGTCGAACGTCATTGCAGATTTCAGTGCAATCAATCGCCTCCCCTATGTGTTTTCAGTCATCTTTAAGGGCTTGTTTTTATTACTGGGTGCTACGACGTTAGCTTACATGACTCAGTTTTTAAATATGTGGGCCATCGAAAATCATATGTCGACCCTCAGACAAATGCTGACGGCGCACATTCTCTATAGCCCTTCATTCCAAGCATTGATCGTATATTTGGTCGTCGTACGAGTCAGCTTAGCTTTTGTCGAGCAAATGGCATTATTAGTCGGGCCGCGTATTTTACTCAACATAGGCCTTGGTAAATACCACAAGCCAAGATATGAGCAGCGCTTATTCCTCTATTTAGACATGGTCGCCTCAACCACACATGCCGAATCACTTGGCGATTACCGCTTTAGTCGATTGATCCAAGACAGCTTTAGTTTACTTTCAGATACAGTGTCCAATAACGAAGCTGAAATCTACCGCTATATGGGAGATGCAGTGCTGCTTCACTGGCCATTAGAAGAAGGGATAGTTCACGACCGCTGCATGAATATTTATTTTGAATTTAGCCAACAACTGAACTGGCAACGCCGCTACTTTGAAGAGCATTATGGCTTTGTGCCGAAATTTAAAGCGGCGGCTCATTGTGGCCAAGTCGTCGCTGCAGTTGTTGGTGTACAGAAACAAGAAATTAGTTTCTTTAGTGACGTGCTCAATACCTTAGCAAGACTGCAAGATCAATGTAATCCACTAGGACAGCGCATGTTGATTTCGGGCGCACTCGCGGGACGTTTAGATAACCCCAACACTCAGTATCACCTATCAAATCTAGGCCCAGTCAAACTCAAAGGGAAACAACACTCAATTGAAGTGTTTGGCGTTTCCCCGCTCTGATTTGTAATCGACTTTAAGCTTTAGCTTGAATTAATGCTTTGCAGTTACAGTCAGTTTATTCCCCGTCCTTAGTTAATAATTTTTGGATCATTAAACCTAAAGTGCGGAAAGTTAAGATGCGACTGGTGGTTTGACGCCAAACAAGGCCGATATCACGGTAAGGAGCTTCACCCGGTGGCGTCATCACCACTAAATCTGTGTCATTCAAAATACCCGCGTCAATGGCCATTTGCGGAAGAAACGTGGTGCCCAGTTTACTGTTCACCATCTGCACTAAAGTATGCAAACTGGTGGCGGCAAACGGATTGACTTTCGCACTATCACCTAGCTGACATGCAGTAATAGCATGGCCTGTGATGCAATGCTCACTTTGCAGAAGAAAAATGCTCTCGTCCGGCAGAGTTTGATAATCAATAGGTTGATGTATGCCACCCGCTAAATCTTTGTGGGCAACCATTTTGAAAGGATCTATGCCCACTTTCATGCTGTGGTAACCGCTAGTATCAACGGGTAGCGCTAGGATCAATAAGTCCAGCTCTCCTTTACCCAAAGCATCTAGCAAACGCTCAGTGGTATCTTCCTTCAATAATAAACTCATCGCCGGATAAGATTGCTGACACTGGCGGATCACACGACTCAATAGGAAAGGCGCTATGGTTGGAATACAGCCTAAGCGAATATCCCCCGTCATCGGCTCACCTTGATTTTTCACTAATTCCACCAAATCATCCACATCAGTGAGAATTTTACGGGCGCGCTGCACCACTTCTTCACCAATGGCGGTAAACATAAATGACTTATGGTCTCGCTCAATCAACTGATGTCCTAACTGCTCTTCTAGGTTTTGGATCCCACTTGAAAGCGTTGATTGACTGACAAAACACACCTTAGCGGCGCGGTTAAAATTCTGCTCTTGATGGAGATTCACCAAATAGAATAAGTTTTTTAAGCTAGGTAAACTTTTCATTTTCTCGATTGCCATTAAGGTTATGAATTAAGAAATTAAATCTACTTTAGCATAAGTGATGAGCAATAACGCGGCATAAGATATCAGGATTGTGACCCGAATCGATATTCAATCGGTTCGCCGTAAAACTTAAGTGGGAGTAACAAAATAAGATGGGAAAAGCGCTAACAAGAAAATGTCGAAAACAACAAACTTAATCGTAAAACCAATGCAAGATTCACTCAATTGAGCGCAACAATAGACATTATTGCTGCGCCTTAACTTACCTTAGCAAGTAATATTTTATGCTTTGGCTTGGAGGAATAACTTTAACTGTTGTAAATCTGCACTCGCGTGTTCAACGATGTCAGCAACCCAAGAGCCATGTTCAGCATCCCATCTTGCTTCTTCGCCATGCTGTAATAATTGGGCGATTTGCTGAATACGTTTTAACCCCACAGAACCTGCAGCACCTTTAAATTTATGTGCTTCTGAACATAAGGTATCTTTGTCTGCTGCGTCGTTAGCCTTCACTAGATTTCCAACATATTCAGGCATTAGCTGCTCAAATAACACCACACTCTTGAGTAAGGTACCGGCACCAATGGCGCTGCAGTACTGTTCGAGAGTATTGAGATCTAGGATTGCTTCTAATTCAACTGTGGCCATAAGGCCTCCCTTAAGTGGTTCAATGCTTAAAACGAATTTATCACATGATACCCACTAAAATTATCAGTGCAACTTATAGCGATATTCATGGTCTAATTCAGATTAAAATTAACAAAAAACAAACTAATAGTCGTAAATAAACGCTTACGACATAATAGCGACGACATAACATTTGGGGAGTAAATTTATCCCACTAACTTGCCTCTATCGTTGCGCTAATGCGTGCCCTTGTCCACCATAAAGCTGCAAATTATCCACAATCGCCACCAATCCATCCCAACGATAGACACACCAATCGGGTGCTAATAGCATAGGTTTTTTCGCATAAGCGGTGACACGGTGAAAAATCACTTCCGCGGGAGTATGGCGGATCATCTCGCCGACACTATGGGCATAATCCTCAAGACTCAATAAAGGTAAGCGCCCACTTCGCCACGACTTAGCCATAGTGCTACCTTCGACGATATGCAAAGGATGTAACTTCAAACCGTCAACACCCTGCTGCAATACAGCAGCTAAAGTCGCCATATAATCGCTATGGGTTTCATCGGGTAAGCCAAGAATGAGATGAGTGCACACCTTAAGACCGCGAGCTCTCGCCCTCGACACAGTGTCACAATAACAGGCGAAATCATGGCCACGGTTAATTCTACGCAGTGTTTCATCTTTGGCTGTTTGCAACCCGAGTTCTAACCACACATCGACACCATTTTCCTGATAGCGCGCCAGTAAATCCAGTACATTATTTGGCACACAATCGGGGCGAGTTCCTACACATAAACCGACTATCTCGCCATCTTTAACCGCTTCATCGTACTTAGCCATTAACACTTGATATTCATCGTAAGTGCTAGTGTAGGCTTGAAAATAAGCAATAAATTTATCGGCTTGTGCCTGAGGCTTCGCCTCACGATAGCGGCTCTTACCCTGTTCGAGTTGCTCAGTAATACTCAATACATCGGCAGTTTGATGGCTAAATGACGCCACATTACAGAAAGTACAACCTCCACGCCCCAAAGTGCCGTCACGGTTAGGGCAAGTAAACTTGGCATCTATAGTGAGTTTTCGCAGTCGGGTGCCATATCGCGCCTTACAAACGGCACCAAAGGTGTTCACATATGCATCAAGCCCCATCAGAGCACCCACCAAATTTCATATCGCTTCATTGAGAATAACCAAGATAAAATCACAAATAGAAAAGAAAATACGTGAACAAATAGAAGAAAAAGCTTAGTGTAAATAAGGTAGCGAGAGTTTTCTTGGCGCTACATCAAATTCCCGCCTGACTCATACCGTTATTATCATAAATGTGCGCACCCTCAAATTAGCCAGCTTACCGCTGAGATCTTGCTCACATCAAAAATGAATAACAATTCAACAATTTTAATTTTTTATCTATTTACTGTGTTTGCAATAAAAATCACTATTTCTAAATCAAAAACAATCCCATCAGCATGTTACACCTTGGTAAACTTTGAGTTCGATAGTTTTTAAAATTCTTTTTATTCATAATGTTATACGGCACATTTCACTGTTGACGTTAACGTAAGGCAATTGTGATTTGTGTATGAAACATGAATTAATACCCATGTTTTATGCAAATTTTTGGTTTGACCTTTATTGAATCTCAGGCTAATTTGGGTGGTTCGGGTGCATATCTATAGAAAGTCTTTACATTTTCTCCCCGAGTAGTAATCAGTTGAGGTCTAGGGAGGTTTTTGTATGAGCTTATATCATCCCAGTTTTGAGCGGGACAATTGTGGTTTTGGGTTGATAGCACAGATGGATGGCGAAGCCAGCCACCGTATAGTGCGCACGGCAATCCATGGTCTAGATCGCATGAAGCACCGCGGGGGTATTGCCTCCGACGGTCGCACTGGCGACGGCTGTGGTTTATTAATGCAATTACCCGTGCAATTTTTTGAAGCGATTGCCACGGAAAATGATTGGCATTTGAGCCGAAAATTTGCCGTAGGTATGCTGTTTTTAAGTCAAGACGATGAACTGGCTGACCAAGCCAAGTTTATTCTTGAGCGCGAACTCGAGCGTGAAACCTTAAGTATTGCAGGCTGGCGCAAGGTGCCTGTCAATCCCGATGTGTTAGGTGAAATTGGCAAGGCTAGCCTGCCACAAATCTATCAGGTGCTGATCAACGCCCCCATTGGCTGGCGTGAAAAAGACTTGGAACGTCGCCTTTATATGGCGCGTCGCCGCCTAGAGCAGCAGATCACCGATGACAAAGACTTCTATGTCGCGAGTTTGTCAGGCCAAGTTATCGTCTATAAAGGTCTGATGATGCCTGTAGACTTGCCCGCGTTTTATCCCGATCTCGCGGACATTCGCTTAAAAAGCTCTATATGCCTATTCCATCAACGTTTCTCAACGAATACTTCTCCTAAATGGCCATTAGCTCAACCGTTTAGATATTTAGCCCATAACGGCGAAATCAATACGATTACGGGTAACCGTCAATGGGCCCGCGCCCGTGCCTATAAGTTTAATTCACCGCTACTGCCAGATTTGCAGCAGGCCGCTCCCTTTGTGAATGAA
Organism: Shewanella sp. SW24; assembly: GCF_025653395.1. Lineage (NCBI taxonomy): Bacteria > Pseudomonadati > Pseudomonadota > Gammaproteobacteria > Alteromonadales > Shewanellaceae > Shewanella > Shewanella sp. SW24. The sequence goes on along the minus strand of NZ_JAKKSH010000005.1, from coordinate 119,268 downwards.
ACAGGCTCAGACTCTTCATCTTTAGATAACATGCTGGAAATGCTGTTATCTGGTGGCATGGACTTATACCGTGCCATGCGTCTATTGATCCCGCCTGCTTGGCAAAGTAATCCGGAAATGGATGACGAATTAAAAGCCTTCTACGACTTTAACTCTATGCACATGGAGCCTTGGGATGGTCCGGCTGGTATTGTGATGACCAACGGTCGCCATGCCGCCTGCGCCGTAGACCGTAACGGTCTGCGTCCATCGCGTTATGTGATCACAAAAGATCGTATTTTGACCTTAGCCTCCGAAGTGGGTATTTGGGATTACGCCGCCGATGAAGTCATCGAAAAAGGCCGTGTTGGGCCTGGTGAATTGCTGGTATTAGATACCTTGAACGGCCGCCTGTACCAATCTTTTGAAATTGATAACGATCTTAAACGCCGCCACCCTTACAAAGAGTGGATGGCGAAAAACAGCCGTACTTTAACGCCAGCGGAAGATTTAGCTTCTGAGCAGCACGGTGCCAGCGAGTTAAGCCCTGAACTATTGCTGCAATATCAAAAACAATTTGGCTATACCCGTGAGGAATTAGAACAAGTCATTTGGGTATTGGCGAAGCAAGGTGAAGAAGCCACAGGTTCTATGGGCGATGACACACCTATGGCGGTATTGTCGAAAAAGTCACGTTCCCTGTATGACTATTTTAGGCAGAAATTTGCTCAAGTAACGAATCCCCCCATAGATCCATTACGTGAAAAGCACGTCATGTCATTGACCACTTGTATTGGCCGTGAACAGAACCTCTTCAATGAAACGACTGGGCATGCTTACCGGGTGATGTTCAATTCGCCTATTTTATTATTCAGTGATTTTAACCAGTTACTGGGATTAGATAGCACTTACTATCGCGCCAATATTGTCGATTTAAATTACGAACCACAGGAAGGCTTAGAAAGTGCCATTCGCCGTATCACAGCCGAAGCCGAGCGTTTAGCCCGCAGCGGCACGACTTTGTTGATCCTTTCGGATAGAGCCATAGGTAAAACGGCGCAAGTGATCCCCGCGGCCATGGCGGTCGGTTCTGTGCAGCAAATGCTGGTGAATAAGAGCCTGCGCTGCGACACCAACATTATTGTTGAAACCGCATCGGCGCGAGATCCGCATCACTTTGCTGTATTGCTTGGCTTTGGTGCCACGGCGATTTATCCGTATTTAGTGTATGAGTCAATTTCCGAACTGGCAAAACGCCATGATTTAACCGATACCACGGCATTGATGTTGAACTTCCGCTACGGCATCGAAAAAGGCTTGCGTAAGATCATGTCCAAAATGGGCATCAGCACTGTCGGCTCCTATCGTTGCAGTCAACAATTTGAAGCCATAGGCATTGCCAGCGAAGTGATCGAACTGTGTTTTAAAGGCGTAATTAGCCGCATCGAGGGCGCAGGCTTTGCAGACATCGCCCAAGACCAAGCAATTCTGCACAAAGCGGCCTACCGTGCCCATGTGCCATTACCACAAGGTGGCCTGCTGAAATACGTTGAGGGCGGCGAGTATCACTGCTTCAACCCTGATGTGGTCAACACCTTGCAAGCGTCATTGATTGACAAAGACTTCGCGAGCTATAAAAAATTCGCCGAACTCGTCGACAATCGTCCCGTGGCCACACTGCGTGACTTAATCGGTATTAAGGGCGCGCAAACATCGATTAATGTCGCCGATGTAGAAGCGGCATCAAATCTATATTCACGTTTTGACAGTGCCGCCATGAGCATCGGCGCCTTGAGCCCTGAAGCCCATGAAGCTCTTGCTATTGCGATGAACCGCTTAGGTGGCCGCTCGAACTCAGGTGAAGGTGGTGAGGATGCACGCCGCTTTAATACTGAACGCAACTCTGCAATTAAACAGATTGCCTCGGCACGCTTTGGCGTCACGGCGCATTATCTAGTTAATGCCGATGTGTTGCAGATTAAAGTCGCCCAAGGGGCAAAACCCGGTGAAGGTGGTCAGTTACCCGGCCATAAAGTCAGCGTTGAAATCGCCGGACTGCGTCATGCACGCCCTGGTGTGACCTTGATTTCACCGCCGCCGCACCACGATATTTACTCTATCGAAGATTTAGCCCAGCTGATTTTCGACTTGAAGCAAATCAATACTAAAGCGCTGATTTCAGTGAAACTTGTGTCAGAACCCGGTGTGGGCACGATCGCCACCGGCGTGGCCAAAGCCTATGCGGACATGATCACGATTTCAGGGTATGACGGCGGCACAGGTGCTAGCCCAATTACCTCAGTGAAATATGCGGGCAGTCCATGGGAGCTAGGGTTAGCCGAAGTGCATCAATCGCTAGTGGAAAATGGTCTACGCCATAAAATTCGCCTGCAGGTCGATGGCGGCTTAAAAACCGGTACCGATGTGATTAAAGCCGCGTTATTGGGCGCCGAAAGCTTTGGTTTTGGTACTGTGCCTATGATCGCCCTAGGTTGTAAATACCTGCGTATTTGCCACTTGAACAACTGTGCGACTGGCGTAGCAACGCAAGATAAAAACCTGCGTGACAACCATTACCATGGTCTGCCAGAGCGAGTGATGACTTACTTTGAGTTTGTTGCACAGGAAGTACGTGAATGGATGGCGACCTTAGGGGTGAGCAAGTTTGAAGACCTCGTCGGTCGCAGTGAATGGTTATATGCCCTCGAAGGCCAAACCGCGAAGCAACAAGGCTTAGATCTGTCACCGATTTTGTATCAACCCAAGGTGCCTGCAACCTCGTCACGCACTTGGCAAGAAACCAATCCACCGGCCGATTTAGGGCTGCTTAACCAGCATTTATTAAACGAATGCCAAAGCGCTGTCGATAAGGGCGAGAGTTTCGATGCTGCTTACAGCATCAACAACACCGACCGTTCCGTTGGCGCGACGTTGTCAGGCTATATCGCAAGCACACTCGGCGTCAAAGGCACCAAAGCGCCGGTCAAACTGAGCTTTAACGGCAGTGCCGGCCAAAGCTTTGGCGTATGGAACAGCCCAGGCCTTGGGTTAAAACTCTGCGGCGATGCCAACGACTATGTGGGTAAAGGCATGTCTGGCGGCCAAATCGTCATCTACCCGCCAATTGGCAGCCCGTTCCAAAGTGAGCGCAGCGCCATTGTCGGTAACACGTGTCTTTACGGCGCGACGGGCGGCAAGTTCTTCGCCGCGGGTCAAGCGGGCGAGCGTTTTGCAGTACGTAACTCAGGGGCGATTGCAGTGGTCGAAGGGCTTGGCGATAACGGCTGCGAATACATGACCAGCGGCATTGTGGTTGTCCTTGGTAAAACAGGGGTGAACTTCGGCGCTGGGATGACAGGCGGTTTTGCCTATGTGTTCGATCAATTCGGCCGCTTCAATCGCCGTGTGAATACTGAGCTTGTCGATACTCAAAAACTCGAATCACCTATTCATCAACAACATTTAAAAGGTCTGATTGAAGCCCACGTGGCCGAAACGGGCAGTGAACATGCCAAGATGATCTTAAGTGATTTTGGTAACTGGTTAGATTGCTTCGTATTAGTAAAACCTAAAAATATTGCCGTGGCCGATCTGCTCAAATTAGAGAAATCGAGCCCAGAATTAGTTGTAAAAGCGGGGTAATGGCGCATGAGTAACGATTTTCAATTTATTGAAGTGGGTCGTAAAGACCCCGCTAAACACCCTGCGGCTAAACGTGCGACTCAGTTTATTGAGATCTATCAGCCTTTTGCTCAGCCTCAAGTGGCTGAGCAAGCGGACCGCTGTTTAGATTGCGGCAATCCTTATTGTGAGTGGAAGTGCCCGCTACACAATTATATTCCTAACTGGCTCAAGCTAGCGGAACAAGGCCGCATTATGGAAGCGGCAGATTTAGTGCATGAGACCAACACTCTGCCCGAAATCTGCGGCCGTGTTTGTCCACAGGACAGACTCTGTGAAGGTGCTTGTACTCTGAACGACGACTTTGGCGCTGTCACTATCGGTAATGTCGAAAAATACATTACCGACACAGCGATCGCCCAAGGCTGGCGCCCCGATATGAGCAAGGTCACGCCTCGCCCTGAACGAGTGGCGATTGTCGGTGCGGGCCCTGCAGGTTTAGGCTGCGCGGATATTCTGTCTCGCAACGGTGTTAAAGCTGTGGTCTTTGATAAATATCCACAAATTGGTGGTCTACTCACCTACGGTATTCCGTCTTTTAAACTCGACAAAGCCGTTATGGCGACCCGTCGCAGTGTATTAGAAGGCATGGGCATTGAGTTCAAACTCGGTGTCACTGTAGGTAAGGACATCCCATTTACTAAACTGCTCGAAGAATACGATGCCGTCTTCCTCGGTATGGGCACCTATACCGCGATGAAAGCAGGCCTTGAGGGTGAAGATGCCCAAGGCGTATACCAAGCCCTGCCCTATTTGATTGGTAACACCCATCATTTAATGGGCACTCAGAATGCTGAAACGCCCTACCTGAACCTTGAAGGTAAACGTGTGGTGGTATTAGGCGGTGGTGATACTGCGATGGATTGTGTGCGCACAGCCGTCAGACAAGGTGCCAGCAGCGTAGTCTGTGCTTACCGCCGGGACGAGGCCAACATGCCGGGCTCACGTCGCGAAGTGCAAAATGCGCGGGAGGAAGGCGTTAACTTCCTGTTTAACCGTCAACCTGTGGCGATTAAAACCCAAGATGGCAAAGTGATCGGCATTGAATGCGTTGAAACAGCCATGGGCAAGGCCGATGCAAGTGGTCGTCAACGCGCCGAAGCGATTGCCGGTAGCGAACAGTTGCTCGAAGCCGATGCGATTATTATCGCCTTTGGTTTCCAGCCTAGCCCTGCCCCTTGGTTTGCCGAACACGGTATCGAGCTCGATCAATGGGGCCGAGTCAAAGCGAGCAAGTTAGACGAAAACCCATTCCAAACCACCAACCCGAAAGTGTTTGCCGGTGGTGATATGGTGCGTGGTTCTGACTTAGTCGTGACAGCCATTGCCGAAGGTCGCGATGCCGCCCAAGGTATTCTTAATTACTTAGACTAAGTGCTATAGATTAAGCGCCAACGTGTTTGTTTTATCGGTAAAAAAACATTTTACCCTTGTCATTTTAACAAGCACTCCAATGGCTGGACTCGTGCAAACGAGTTCAGCCATTTGCTTGTGGCTTATCGCAATCGGTTGATGGATAAAATAGATAGATAAAGCGCGCATCTTAGGAGCGTACTTTTCTGTTAACCCTCCCGCGTTTTACCCCGCGATTATCAAGCAATCCCAATCTCGCCATAACGACTGCATAAAACTGTGTGGTATATTAGCCAGCATTCCCGTGTCCCACTCTTTAAGTGTTGAATCAAAAAGGTCTCCCATGAAAATTGGAATTATTGGCGCAATGGAGCCAGAAGTCGCTCACCTGATCGCCGCCATGACAAATGCGACATCGCAAACCATTGCTGGTATTGAATTTATTGCTGGTACTCTCGCGGGTAAAGACGTAGTCGTGACTCGCTCAGGCATAGGTAAAGTCGCCGCAAGTATTGCGACCACGCTACTCATCGAAAAATATGCGCCGGATGCGGTGATCAATACTGGTTCTGCCGGTGGTTTTGTGGATTCGCTGGCCATTGGCGATATCGTGATTTCTTCTGAAGTGCGTCACCATGATGTGGATGTCACCGCCTTTGGTTATGAAATTGGCCAAATGGCGCAGCAACCAGCTGCGTTTATTCCTGCCGCACATTTAGTTGAAGCAGCCAACAAAGCGATTGCTCAACTGGGTGAAGTCAAAGCGATTGAAGGTTTGATTTGTACTGGCGACAGCTTTATTTGCGATCCAGTTCGCACCCAAGCCATGCTCAAAAACTTCCCGACTATGGCCGCCTGTGAGATGGAAGGTGCGGCAATCGCTCAAGTTTGTCATCAGTTTGGAGTGCCATTTGTGGTGATCCGCTCTTTATCGGATAACGCCAACAATGACTCGCCAGTGGATTTCGACTCTTATATTGTCAAAGCGGGTTATCACTCGGCTCTGATGGTCATGTTGCTGCTTGAGCAACTGAATCCTAGCGCAGTAAAATAATCACTTAAGTGGAAAGTACCGAATGCACACCTATTTTTATCAACAACTTGTCGAGATAGATGGCGCTTTGTTTGAAGGCTTTTTGGTACTTTTTTTTGCTTTGTTATTGGCGCGGTTAGCGCCATTGCCACGGGAAATGCAGCCGCTTATTTGGTTTAGCCATTTAGCCAAGCAACTCGCTGCCAAAGTGAATCGCCCTGAACGCTCTCCAAGCCAACAAGCCACAGCAGGCTTTTTAGCTATGTTGCTATTGCTGTTTCCATTTTGGGCCATTATCACCTTTTTGCTCGAACTGGCTGCCTTTCCATGGTTTTTCGAATTTTTGGTGCTTTATCTGTGTTTAACCGATGCAGGGTTTAGCCAAGTCGCCGATGAAATCGCTAAAGCCTTAAAACGTGGAGACAATGCCAGCGCAAAAAAGCTTTTACAGCCTTGGGTGGTGCGCGATACCGATAGTTTGTCGGAAATCGGCCTAGCCAAAGCCACCATAGAAAAACTCGCCACAGCGCCTATTTACGGCACAGCATCGACCATTTTCTTTTTCGCTATTGCTGGAGCACCGCTAGTGCTAGCAGTGCGCATGCTCAAACAACTCGAATTGAGCTGGCCGCCCATTCAACCAAAGTATCAACATTTCTGCAGTACTGTGAATGGTGTATCGATTATCTTGCTGGCGATTCCGGCTTGGTTGTGGAGCCTGTCGCTCGCCATTCAAGGCGGGCCTAAGGCGTTTGCAAAACTTTTTAGAGCCCCTAAAAATCATCACGCTATTCGAGGTTATGTTCTCAGTGTGAATCTCGTGGCCAGTATTTTGAGAATCGAGCTCGGTGGACCACAGAAGTTTGCTGGCGTGCGTATCAATGTGGATAAATTGTGCTACGGTCCGCAGCCAACCAGTAATGACATCACGCCTGCAATTAAGCTGACCTCACGTGCCTGTGCTATCTGGTTTAGCTTTATCATTATACTGCCCTTGTTATGGGCAAGTTTACGTTGGTTACAAAGCCTGTGATATGATGCCGCATTATCTCAACGTGAAGTTAAAGGCTGACCATCTTGCTCGAAAACATGCATGTTTCATTAACAACACCTGCGTTGTTATTTCCTGCTATCTCATTGTTACTATTAGCTTATACCAATCGTTTTTTTGCCTTAGCCGCATTAATCCGAAATTTAAGCAATGGTGAAAAACCCGTACATAAAGATCAAATTAAGAACCTGAGCCAGCGTATTACCATCATTCGTCGAATGCAGGAAGCAGGTGTGTCAAGCTTTGCCCTATGCGTACTGTGTATGATTTTTATCTATATCGGCTTTAATAAAACCGGCTCAGTGATTTTTGGCGCTAGCCTACTGCTCTTGCTCTATTCACTGATTTTATCTGTGATTGAAATCCGCATCTCTGTTGACGCATTAAATATCCATATCAAAGAGATGAGTAAATGAGCCAGTGGATCTACTTTTTTGATTTATGGGGTACTGCTGTATTTGCATTATCCGGCGCACTTGCCGCTGGACGCCATAAAATGGACCCCTTTGGCGTAATCGTGCTCGCCTCGGTTACCGCTGTCGGTGGTGGCAGTATTCGTGATGCCTTAATTGGTGCAACGCCAGTGTTCTGGATCCGCGACCCGAATTACATCATAGTGATCCTCGCGACCGTGCTCGTCTGTTTGCTATTAGTCCGTCGCCCTCGTAAGGTACCCGAGTATATTTTACCCGTTGCAGATGCCTTTGGATTGGCCCTCTTTACCGTGATAGGTGCTGAAAAGGCCCTCAATATGGGCTTGAGTGGGATGATTGCCGTCGTAATGGGCTTGATCACAGGCGTGGGAGGAGGCATTATTCGAGACTTACTGTGTAGACAAGTTCCTATGGTCTTACGCACAGAAGTCTATGCCACAGCTTCGATCATAGGTGGTATCGGCTATACCATGAGCTTAGCCTACGGTATGGGCGAAAAAATGGCGCTGTTTCTGGCGATGGCCAGTGCCCTGTTAATCCGCTTAAGTGCCATCAAGTGGCATCTTTCATTACCGGCCTTTGATCTCAAGACCAAGAGGGAATAGTTTGCGAATATTGTGTTTTATTTTGTGCCTCATTTTTGTTCCAGCCCTCAATCCTGCAGCGGCGCAAGCCAACTCAGGTGAAATGCCACAAGAACAGCAGCTAGCCGTAAAATATATGAATGCGCTAACTGAACACGACTATAAGACACTGCGAAAATTCTATAACCGCGAAAGCGTCTTCTTCGACAAAACCGCCAACCGTAAATACACTGGCGGCCGCTTCATCATCGACTTCCTTGAGCGCGCCCACGAGGGCGTGCTCGAGTACAACTTCAACATAGAACATATGTATAACGCAGGCTCTTTAGTAGTGATGATAGGTAACTATCATTTCAAGGGTCCAGGTGAACAATTTGGCAAACCGGGGAAAATCATCGATGTTGCGATACCTGGTGTGACAAGCCTTAAGATCGACATGCTCAATCGCAGAGTAACGGAACATGTCGACCTAATCGATTACCAGACCATGTCAGACCAATTAGCGATGCAGTAGTAACAAAATTTATCCGTCTTTGAAACTTGATCCCTAAAAACGAGTCGAAACTAACAATGAGTCAATACCACTGCGTATTTCACCTTTGAAAAATTGACTGAGCCGTTTCGTTTCAATGAGGTTTGTATGAAGTTTTTTGGATTGATAGCCCTTCTCGCCCTTAATGGCTTAATACTGGCCCCAAAAGCACAGGCTTTACAGCCCATTATCGTTTCCTACGCCGTTCAGCCTGTAAGTCATTTTAATCAACAACTACGTACCGCTCAGGCGCAACATCAGCCTTGGTCGGAAGATCCCAATAAAATCAGCAGCCAATATGCAGGCAACAAATTTACTTTAGTGCGAACTCAAACCAATAAAGATGGCATTTTGACCTATCAAGTGAGCGAACTTTCCAAGCAGCATCCACAGATGCTGTTGATTATCTCACTGAAACAAAACGCTAAACTTTGGCAGGTAAGTTCGGCCCAATTGGCATGGAAATGCAGTGGCGGGCAACACTTTGGCACCGACAGATGTAATATCGCCGAGCATGAGGCCAACACAGCGCCTTAATCTTGTTTTGTGAAAAGATTCAAAAACAAAGAGCGCCCTAAGGCGCTCTTTTTGTTCGTTTAAACTTACTGTAGCGTAAATCTAACTAAACCAACGTCACTATACCAAAGTCACTTTGGCAAACTTACGTTTACCGACTTGGAATACAGCAACAGTACCCGTGAACAAAGTCATACGGCTATCTTCTAGCTTTTCGCCGTCCATCTTCACCGCGCCTTGCTTGATCATCCGCATCGCTTCTGAAGTCGATGACACTAAGTCTGCGTCTTTCAACAGATTAGCAATCGCAATACCTTCACCGGCAGCTAACTCAATTTCTTCGATATCATCGGGGATCATGCCCTTAGAACGATCGACAAAGGCTTGATGCGCACTTTCGGCAGACGCTGCATCATGAAAACGTGTGATAATTTCCTTAGCTAAGGCGATTTTAGTGTCACGTGGGTTAGACCCATTCGCCACATCTTGCTTAAACTGTTCAATTTCAGCCAGTGGGCGGAATGACAGTAGTTCAAAGTAGCGCCACATCAAGTCATCCGAAATTGACATCAGCTTGCCAAACATTTCATTGGCAGGTTCGCTCACGCCAATATAGTTATGCGCCGATTTAGACATTTTCTTCACGCCGTCTAAACCTTCGAGCAGCGGCATCATGATCACAGCTTGTGGCTTTTGGCCTTCAGCTTTTTGCAGTTCACGGCCCATTAACAGGTTGAACTTTTGATCTGTACCACCCAGCTCAACATCGGCCTGTAGCGCAACTGAGTCATAGCCCTGAAGTAAAGGATACATAAACTCATGAATCGCAATCGACTGACCCGAGGCATAACGCTTCTTAAAGTCATCGCGCTCCATCATACGAGCCACAGTTTGCTTAGACGCGAGACGGATCATACCAGCGGCACCCAATGGCTCTAACCAGCTTGAGTTGAATTCGATACGAGTCTTAGCAGGATCGAGGATCTTGTAAACCTGTTCTTTATAGGTTTCTGCGTTCGCTAAAACTTGTTCACGGGTGAGCGGCGGACGTGTGCTATTTTTACCACTTGGGTCCCCCACCATACCAGTAAAGTCACCAATCAAAAAAATGACTTCATGACCTAACTCTTGGAATAATCTTAATTTATTCAAGATTACTGTGTGTCCAAGATGGATATCCGGAGCGGTAGGGTCAGCGCCTAACTTGATACGGAGTGGACGTCCTTCTTTGAGTTTTTCCAGCAGATCCGCTTCGAGTAAAATCTCATCGGTACCACGTCTAATTTCTGCTAATACTTGGTCTAAATCAGCCATCTCGGCAGGGACTCCTAAGGCCATGATCATAAAATGAAGAGACTTATGTTACTTGTTAGCCACCACAATTGAAAGTGTGTACACTAACGGGATTATTTAAGTCTCTGGTTATTGGTATCGGCGTCAATGGGAAAGGTTATAACGTTATTTAAATTGTTGCCTAAAAAGCATCAAATTCTCCTTAGCATTCTTTCAGTTATCACAATGATAACCATGCTTCTACCTTCTGAAGAAGCGCAAGCTTCAAGACAAACCACTAGCATTGATGACCAAGCTCAAATCAACACCCGTTATGATGTGCCCTTAGCTTTTCGCTCGCCTGAACGCCCTGAGTTGCCAGAAGGTCAAACAGATAATGCTCCGACAACGGCTGAACCGTTATCCTCACCCGATGCGCTCGCTGCAGGTGGAGTCAATAATCAAGCCGCAGGATCCCACGAAAGCGCTCTTCACAGAGATGTCGAACATTTTAACGTCAAAAATGGTGATACTTTAGCTGCGGTATTTAATCGCGCTGGCTTAACCAGCAAAGATGTTTATGAAATCACCCAGTTGCCTTTAGCCAAGCAAAACTTACTTAAGATAATGCCGGGCGAAGAAATTGTGATTTCAAAGGATGCAAACGGTAATTTGACTGAAGTGCGTTATCGGGTCGATGCTATTTCCACGCTAGTCATCACTAAAAGCCAAGAGCAATACAACGAAAAAATCTCCGAAAAGGATGTGGAAATCCGCAACCATTTCACCAGTGCCAAAATTAAGAGCAATTTCTGGAATGCCGCCGTGGATGCAGGCATGTCTGCTAACCAGATATTACAATTATCGACCGTATTCGGCTGGGATATCGACTTTGCCTTAGACTTACGCGAAGGCGACAGCTTCGCCATTATTTACGAGCAAGAATATGCCGATGGTGAATTTTTGCGTAATGGCAATATCTTAGCTGCAGAATTTGTTAACCAAGATGAGCGCTATACTGCCATTCGCTATACCGACGGTAACTATTATTCCGAAAATGGCACTAGCATGCGTAAAGCCTTCCTGCGCTCACCGGTCGATTTTAAGTATGTCAGCTCCAACTTTAACCCAAGACGTTTGCACCCAGTGACAGGCCAGGTCAAAGCCCATCGGGGTGTAGACTATGTCGCAGCCATTGGCACGCCCATTAAAGCTGCGGGTAGTGGACGCGTTATTGAGTCTGGTTATAATCAATTCAACGGTAACTATGTGTTTATCAAACATAACGATACCTATACCACCAAATATCTACACCTCACAAAACGTAATGTCAGCAAAGGCGCCAACGTTAAGCAAGGACAAATTATTGGTACTTTAGGTAAAACAGGCCGTGTCACAGGGGCTCATTTACATTACGAATTTATCGTCAATGGCGTACACCGCAACCCGAGAACGATTACGCTACCGAAATCCGAATCAATTGCGAGAAAAGAAAAAAATCAATTCGATGCACTTAGCAAGCAATTGATGACTACACTTTCGCAAAACAAGCAAACGCAATTGGCAATGCAATAACGACGGATGGATTCCTCCCAATGAAAAACGCTTATTATATTGGACTGATGTCAGGCACCAGCATGGACGGTGTCGATGCGGTATTGGTCGACTTTTCAGGCGCGCAGCCGCAACTTATCGCCAGCCATACCGAAGCTATTCCGAGCCATTTGCTCAAAGGTCTACAGCGCCTGTGCTTACCCAGCTCAGATGAAATTAACCGCCTCGGCCGTTTAGATCGTAATGTGGGTCAGCTGTTTGCCTTAGCAGTCAATAATCTGATGGCTAAATGTGCTATTGCGAAAGAAGATGTCATCGCCATTGGTAGCCATGGTCAAACCGTGCGCCATATGCCAAACCTCGAAGTGGGTTTTACCTTACAAATTGGCGATCCTAATACTATTGCGACCGAAACAGGCATAGATGTCATTGCCGATTTTCGTCGCAAAGATATTGCCCTTGGTGGGCAAGGCGCGCCCTTAGTACCCGCATTCCACCAGCAAACCTTTGCCCAAGTCGGTAAAAAACGTGTCATCCTCAATATTGGTGGTATTGCTAATATCACCTATCTGCCGGGCAATAGCGAAGAAGTCTTAGGTTTTGATACAGGGCCAGGCAACACCTTAATTGATGCCTGGATGCAACAGGTTAAAAGTGAACCCTTCGATAAAAATGGCGAATGGGCTGCATCCGGAAAAACTGATCAAAGCTTATTAACTCAGCTACTTTCGCATCCGTATTTCTCCCTTGCTTACCCTAAAAGCACCGGTCGCGAACTGTTTAACCAAGCTTGGTTAGAGCAGCAATTATCGCCCTTTAATCATTTAGATGAAGAAGATATTCAATCAACTTTATTGGATTTAACCTGCCACAGCATAGCCCAAGACATTATTAAACTATCCAATGAAGGGGAATTATTCGTCTGTGGCGGCGGTGCATTTAATGGTCAACTGATGCAGCGACTTGCAGCCTTATTGCCAGGTTATAAGCTGGATACTACCTCGGCCCTTGGCGTCGATCCTAAGTGGGCAGAAGGCATCGCCTTTGCCTGGCTCGCCATGCGCAATCACTTAGGTTTACCCGCTAATCTCCCTGCAGTAACAGGCGCCTCCCGCGAAGCCGTACTCGGCGGACGATTTAGCGCTAAGTAATTGGCCTTCGCAAAATACTAAAGTGATAACCTAAACAAGAGCTTCTACATAAAGCTCTTGTTGTCTTTAAAAGACAAACTAATCTTTTCCCCTCTTCCTGCCTAAATTTATCAAGAAAATCAGCAGCTATTTTAAAGCCATCTATTCTTAATTACTGAAGCATTTAGTGACAGAAGCATGAGTAAAAAAAGTTTCGTCACTGAAGCTTAATCAAGTCTCACTATAGTAAAAACGGATACAGGATATTGCTCTAAACAGCTCAAACACTTAGGAATAGCCTCATAGGCGTCCAATAAAAAACTGGTTTTAAGGGAACTCGTGTCTACAGCGCGATTTTGCTCACTCAGACAAGATCCGTTAATAGGCAGGTAAATTAGGAATAAAGACGCACTGATTAACAAGCAAGCGTCTTTAAAAGAATAGGAAATCAAACAATGAACATGTCACAAAAAATGGCGGCAGAATTTCTTGGCACCTTGTGGTTAGTCCTTGGAGGTTGTGGCAGTGCGGTACTTGCCGCTGCATTTCCCGAGGTGGGCATAGGCTTACTCGGCGTCGCTTTAGCTTTTGGATTAACCGTATTAACCATGGCCTTTGCGATTGGCCATATTTCAGGTTGTCATCTCAACCCTGCAGTGTCATTCGGCCTTTGGGCTGGGGGACGTTTTCCGGCAGCAGAATTATTGCCCTATATCGTAGCCCAAGTCGCGGGTGGAATTGTTGGCGCTGGCATCTTGTATCTCATCGCTTCAGGACAAGAGGGATTTTCACTCGCGGGCGGATTTGCCTCTAACGGTTTTGGTGAGCACTCACCGGGTGGCTATAGCATGCTGTCGGTGATGATTTGTGAAATCGTTATGACACTGTTCTTCTTGATTATTATTTTAGGTGCCACCGATGAGCTAGCTCCTAAGGGATTTGCCCCAATTGCCATAGGGTTAGGTTTAACCTTAATTCACCTTATTAGTATTCCTGTGTCCAATACTTCGGTAAACCCAGCGCGTAGCACAGGCCCTGCACTGTTTGTCGGTGACTGGGCGGTATCACAACTCTGGTTGTTCTGGGTAGCACCGATTGTCGGCGCCATTTTGGCGGGCTTTATCTATCGTTACTTCCGCTCGGTAGAATAAAAGCCGAAGATCTAACACAACAGCGCTCTCTTGGCGCTGTTGTTCTTTTTCTAATCCCGCTCTAATGTTACCATTTAGCCAACTGGCGAATTTTGCTGTACCCTAGGTTTTTACATTAGAGACACAACAGGCTTCGCCCTATTCAAGCAAAAGAGATATTTTTCATGAGCAAGACTGTTAAAAACCTCGCTGAGACAGCAGCAATGACGCCAGAAGCCCGTTACGATTACCTCGTTGAACAAGTTAAAGAACACAAAATACTTTGGACATTACAAGACCAAGACGGTTGCGTGATGTTAACCACTGAAGAAGAAGATTGCATCCCAATGTGGCCAACCGAAGAAGCCGCTGATTCTTGGGCAGTGGATGAATGGAGTGATTGTCAAACGTTAGCGATTCCACTCGACGAATTTCACGAAAGATGGGTGCCAGGCATGGAAGATGACGACCTCTTTGTCGCCGTATTCCCAGTATTAGATGATTTAGGTGTGGTAATCCCGCCTTATGAGTTAGATCAAAGATTAGCGCCGAAGCAAAGCCACTAATCGCTATCGCTAAACGAGAATGCCTATGAGCGAGCAAAAATCAGCGATACAGACACCAGAGGCAAGTACAGCCCTGAGTCAGCACTTTCCGAAACGACTCATTGCCCTATTGCTAGTGTATGTTGTTGCGTCAGTGAGTGGCTTAATCGCTAAACAAGGGGTGTTATTTTGTCTGCTAACCCTCCTGATGGTGATTGCCATTATCGGTCGGCAAAAAGCAGGGCTTATCATGCTGCGCGGCTACACAGTCGTGCAGCTTGGATTGATTAGCATGCTGCCAGTGATCATGTACGATCCGGGCAACTTAGTGGTAGGTCCAACGACAGTGTACTTAGGTGAATGGCAGGGAAAACTGCCAGACTATGTGATTTTTATCGCTTTGATCGTCTTGTCATTACTGCAAGTTTGGATAGCCTTTGATAAAAAGGTAAAGGCATGGTTTAAACCTAAGCTTAACCTGAACATCATGAGCTAAGCTCTTGTAGAAAATAAATTTAGCCCAACAAAAAGCCGTCATTACGACGGCTTTTTTGATCTCAATCTACGCCTAAAAAGATGCAAAGTTAGTCATCATTAAACAGAAAAACTTTTTTACACAGAGAAACTGGCACCACAGCCACAGGTTGTGGTTGCGTTAGGGTTTTTCACGAAGAAGCGAGAACCTTCCAGTCCTGAAGTGTAATCCACTTCACCACCGACTAAATATTGTAGGCTCATAGGATCGACAACCAAGAGAACGCCTTGTTTTTCTATCGTAAAATCGCCGTCATTGACCTTTTCATCAAAGGTAAAGCCGTACTGAAATCCAGAACAACCACCACCAGTCACATAGACTCGTAGCTTAAGTGCAGGATTTTGCTCTTCTTCCAGCAAACCTTTCACCTTAGCGGCTGCCGCATCGGTAAATTGGATTGGCATTGCTGTATCAGCTTGATCAGTCATTACTACCTCTTACATCAGTTTTCTGGGGCAAATTATCCTTTACCTGACTGTTTTGTTCAAGTATTACCCGTGGTTCTTTTTCACCCTGTAATAACTCAGGGGCACTATAGACATGTTCGGTCTGCGAATTCTTAGTCCAGCGGCTCGAAGGCACCAGCACTTTGACTTTCACTTGTTGTAAATTAAAGCCAGCAGGAACAGTGACCTTGGTATCTATGACTTGAAAATAGCGAAAATCAAATTCCAACTTAGAACCCGTGAGTTTGTTCACACTCAAGCTAACAGATTTGCCATCTTGCACACCAATAAGCGTCAATTCAGTTCGACCTTGAATAGCTTGCTTACGCTTTTGCAACTGAGTCAACACCAACTTGAGATGATATTCATCGGCCAAAGCGCCCCGCGTCATTTCAAGTCCGTGAATAGCGACACCTTCAGCATTATCATCCGGTGTCATAATGCTGCGGTAAAACGCCAGCTCATGTTCCAATTCTTTTTGCTTTTTCATTTGCTGGCCAAACATGTCTTGCATTTGGGTATTAGCCTCGCGCTCGACGGACAGCTCTAAATTTCGGGTTGCAAGTAGTTGGGTCTGTGCCTCTAACTCAGCGGTCAAGCGTTGAGTCTTGCTGCTGATATGCTTAACAACAGGCTCATCGCTACTTAATAGCAGAAAACTTATCCAAGCCCCAAAAAGAATAGAAACTAACACTAAAAGCGATAAATACACTGAAGATGGACGATACTTGAGATCCATCACTTGCAGCCGATCTAGCCAACGATGATAATTTGGCATTAGGTAACAGCCCCTTATATAAAATACAATCAACTCAAGAACGAGTTCGATACAATACAACTCAGGCCAATGTAGTGCAATTAACGATAAATAAAGTCGCTATCCAACATGCCATAGTCACAGCCAAAAAGTATTTAACCAATGAGCTACGTGACCATTTATCTCAAGCCCGCATCAGTGCACAGCTGTGCATACTGGCACTGTTATTTGCTATTTTTGCATCCTGCGTGATCTTACTGTTTCGACTCTTGCTCGTTTGGGCCAATCATTACACCCAAATACAGGCGATGGATTTTACGGGGAACGTCGCCGACTGGCGAGCCCTGTTACCCCTTTTAGGCGCAATATTAATTTGGATAGTGGCGAAGTTAGGCTCCAAACGCTACAAACGTATGGGAATAGCCTATGTGTTACATAGAGTTAAACTGCATTATGGTAAAATCCCCCTACAATCCGCCGCTGGGCAATTTTTTCAAGCACTCTTTGCCCTAGGCACAAATTTCTCAGTTGGCCGTGAAGGTCCTGCCATTCATCTGGGTGCTGTCAGCGCCAGTTTTCTTGCTGAAAAATTCAATCTTCCCGATAATAGCGTACGCATCATGTGTGCCAGTGGCATTGCAGCAGGGATTGCCGCAACGTTTAACGCGCCCTTGGCGGCGGTGATTTTTGTACTCGAAGTGATAGTACGTGAATATAAAATCCATTACTTTTTCCCGATTATGCTATCAGCAATTTGTGGCGCAGTTTCAAGCCAACTGGTGTTTGGTAATGTGCACGAATTTGACCGTATTCAAGTGATCCACATTCCCTTAGACCATTACCCTATTCTCGCCATTGGCGGCGTGGTATTAGGCTGCGCCGCGGCACTATTTAATTACTCGCTATTAAAAGTCACCGCGACGGGTCAAAACTGGCCACTCATTTACCGACTATTACTGGCGGGCAGCGTCACCACCTTAATAGGTCTAGTATTGCCACAAGCCCTTGGCACAGGCGATCTCGCTATTGGCGAAGCCATTAGCCAACATCCAAGCCTGTTGCTGTTAATCGCCCTATTATTTGCCAAAATCATTGCCACTATTGCGGCGATTGGCTTAGGTATTCCCGGCGGTTTAATTGGTCCACTTTATGGTATCGGCGCGCTGCTCGGGGCGATTTTGGCGCTGATCAGCGCTATCTTATTCCCGTCCATCGCCCCTTATGTAGGGCTTTACACTGTGATCGGCATGACAGCCATGATGGGCGTGTGTTTAAGCGCGCCGCTGGCCGCCTTAGTCGCCCTGTTAGAAATGACCAATGACGCCAGCATTATTTTACCAGCAATGTTTGTAACAATTCCGGCTTTTTTAATTGCTTATCAGGGTTTTAAGACCGACTCCATTTTCTTTAAGCAATTAGAAATTATGGGACTAGGTTATAAGGTCGCCCCCGTGAATTTAGCACTGCAGAAAAAAGGCGTACGAGCCTTAATGGATAAACGCTTTGTTATCGTCAATAACAACGATGAATTGTTACTCGAAGTGCTAAAACGCGCCGAAGGTCGCCCTGTGCTAGTCCGCAATGCCGATGGCATTATCGAAATGCTTAGTCTTGAAATGCAATCCTATGATGACAGTACCACGCTATCACGCCATCCCATGCAAGGGCTAAGCGACAGCACCACCCTCAATGAAGTCTATTCACTATTGTCGCCCAAACGCTGCGGTGAGGTGTTTATCTATCAAGATACACCAGACAATGTGATTGGGGTGATCAGTTGGTCGAACCTACAACATGAGATTCGTTCAGGCCAAGTCTAATATCGCTTCAAAATCTAGCCGCTATTCAATACCTAATTTTGATTCAAACCTGAGACGGCAGATTAAAAGCTTTGGGCTTCATCGCAAAAATCTAACACAGTGGCAATGTGGCTATTTCGTTGCCCCAGTGCTTCTGCTACAATCGCGCCTCAGCCACCCTACATAACATCAGGGCAGATAAGCGCGATACAGCTGCTTAAAATGCCCCCTAGCAAATTGGAAAACAGGCTGATGAATCAGTTCGAAGGATCCCATATCCTCTCCGTAAACCAGTTAGATCTTGACTCAATCCAAACTATTTTTAATGTCGCTAGCCGCATGATGCCCTATGCACTTCGAGAGAAGCGCAATAATGTGCTCGATGGCGCCATTTTAGGTAACCTGTTTTTCGAACCCAGTACCCGTACCCGCGTGAGTTTTGGTTGTGCCTTTAACTTGCTCGGCGGCCATGTACGTGAAACCACAGGCATGGCTTCATCGTCTTTATCTAAAGGTGAATCCCTGTACGATACCGCGCGGGTGTTATCCACCTATTCTGATGTCATTGCCATGCGCCATCCAGACTCTTACTCGGTAAAAGAGTTTGCAGAAGGCAGCCGCGTCCCAGTGATCAACGGCGGCGATGGTTCGAACGAGCATCCGACCCAAGCCTTGCTCGACTTATATACTATCCAAAAAGAACTCAAGTGTGCTGGCCGCGGTATCGATGGCATGCACATCGCTATGGTCGGCGACTTAAAATTTGGCCGTACTGTGCATTCACTGTCGCGCTTACTCTGCATGTATAAGAACATCAGTTTCACACTGATTTCACCTGCTGAATTAGCTATGCCTGATTATGTGATCTCCGACATTGAAAATGCTGGCCATAGCATCAAAATAACCGACCAACTTGAAGGCCATTTAGATAAAGCAGATATTTTGTATCTCACTCGCATTCAAGAAGAACGCTTCCCTTCACAGGAAGAAGCAAATAAGTATCGCGGCAAGTTCCGCTTAAATCGCAGTATTTACACTCAGCATTGCAAATCTAACACAGTCATTATGCACCCGCTTCCAAGGGATTCACGGGCGCAAGCCAATGAGTTAGATAATGATTTAAATAGCCATCCCAATCTTGCTATCTTCAGACAGGCGGATAATGGGCTGTTAATTCGCATGGCTTTGTTTGCATTGACACTCGGCGTTGATAATCAACTCGAAAAATATGAGTGTCCGGTTAATTGGTATTCACGTAAAGCCGATCGCTAATTGGCTACAGACTTTAAGGACTAAACATGACCCGTTCCGAAGCGCTATTTGAACAGGCTAAAAAAACCATCCCCGGCGGCGTTAACTCTCCGGTTCGTGCATTTAATGGTGTAGGCGGTTCGCCCCTGTTTATTGAAAAAGCTAACGGCGCTTATATTTACGATGCCGATGGTAAAGCTTATATCGACTATGTCGGTTCTTGGGGCCCGATGATCCTCGGCCACAACCATCCTAAAATCCGTGCAGCTGTATTAGCAGCAGTGGAAAATGGCTTATCTTTTGGTGCGCCAACTGAGCTTGAAGTGCAAATGGCCGAAAAAGTCATCTCTATGGTGCCTTCTATCGAGCAAGTACGCATGGTGAGTTCAGGTACAGAAGCCACTATGAGTGCTATCCGTTTAGCACGCGGTTTTACCAATCGTGACAAGATCTTAAAATTTGAAGGTTGCTACCACGGCCACGCAGATTGCCTGTTAGTGAAAGCCGGTTCTGGCGCGTTAACGTTAGGTCAACCTAGCTCACCCGGTATTCCTGAAGATTTTGCCAAGCACACCTTAACCGCTGTGTATAACGATTTAGATTCAGTTAGAACCCTGTTCGAACAGTATCCAACTGAGATTTCTTGCATCATCATCGAGCCCGTTGCTGGCAACATGAACTGCATTCCACCTGTCCCAGGTTTCCTTCAAGGCCTGCGTGATATGTGTGATGAGTTTGGCGCGCTGTTGATTATCGATGAAGTGATGACAGGTTTTCGCGTATCACTAAGTGGCGCTCAAGGTTACTACGGCGTCACACCAGACTTAACCACACTCGGTAAAGTGATTGGTGGCGGTATGCCAGTGGGGGCTTTCGGTGGCCGTAAAGATGTGATGCAATTTATCGCCCCTACGGGTCCGGTTTACCAAGCGGGTACGTTATCGGGTAACCCCATTGCGATGTCAGCGGGTCTGGCACAAATGGAAGCCCTGTGTGAAGAAGGTCTGTACGAAGCGCTGAGCGCGAAAACCAAACGTATTGCAGAAGGCTTTAAAGCGGCTGCGGATAAGCACGGTATTCCAATGGCGATCAACTATGTTGGTGGTATGTTCGGTTTCTTCTTCACGGAACAACCCAAGATCACTCGTTTCGATCAAGTGACCCAATGCAATATCGAACAGTTCCGTATTTTCTACCACGGCATGCTAGATGAAGGTGTTTACTTAGCGCCAAGTGCCTATGAAGCAGGCTTCCTGTCAATGGCCCATGGCGAAGAAGAGATGCGCTTAACCTTAGAAGCGGCAGATCGCGTATTGGCGAGCATGAAAGCGGCAAGCTAAGCCTAAGCTTTAGTATTTAAGCCGTTTAAACATAACAAAGGGACGCCAATGCGTCCCTTTGCTTTTATTCGATTTAGTTAGCTTTGTGTCACTTTAATAACGATCAGACTTTTTAGAACCTAAAGCCGATTTAAATATTTTCGCAGCTACCATAAATTGTAAGGTCAAGTGGATATGCTCAATAACGTGCTAAGGCCAACCCATCACGCCCAGCGCAATAAGCTGCTTGCCACAATACGTTAACCAAACGAGTGAGCCTAAAAGCAAAAGACTCCAGATAACAAATGTCATTTTCCTCTACTTCAAAAACACAACATCCAGTATTGATACCCAAACAAGCTCAAGACGCAGAATTCTGCGGGACTGAGTGCTAAGAGCACTCAACTTCCGAGCGGGCACTCATTCAAAAGGTAAGCATTAAAAATGCCTGCCTACATAGGCATGACAATTCAGGAATATCGCCCTGAATAAAAATTAATTGAAGAATATGCAAACTAACTGCTTAGACTTTAATCGTAGATCTCACTTTTAACGCGGTAATCAAATCAAACAATACAGTTAATAACGCTGCAATAATCACAAAAACCAATATATAAAACTAATTGGCAACCAAAAAGCATGAGATAGACATCACAAAGAAGCATTAAATTGAGTTACAGCTAACAGTTGCGTTCTCTAGCCCATTATGTTCTGATCCGCACGCGCTAACACGGCTAGCTTAATTTAGCCTTGATATGCCCAATCTTTAGGTTGACTCAAGTCGCCCTACGACATCAAAACAGCAGTTGGAATTGCAGTTATGTTAAATACCTTTCTCATCTTACTGGCCGTGCTCGCATTGCTCAGTATTATTTTCGAAGAAGTGACCCACCTTAATAAAGCAAAAACCACCTTATTCTTTGGTTGTATCTCTTGGATAGCGCTGTTTATGGCTGCAGGGGAACCGGCTAATGAGAAAATCGTTGCCCATCAGCTCAATGAAAATTTGCTCGAGATTGCCACACTTTGGCTCTTTCTGATGTCGACCATGACCTTCGTAGCATATTTGAATGCTAAGGGTATGATCCAAATCATGGTGCAAAAGCTGTTTCCGCAGAAAGTATCAGTGCGTATGTTAATGATCCAAGTCGCCCTGTTTGCACTCGTGCTCTCAGCATTTTGTGATAACGTCACCGCGACTTTAGTGTCTTTAGGTTTATTAACCACCTTTAAACTCGACAAGCAAATGCGCCGTAGAATGGCAGTGTTAATTATTTTCGCGGTGAACTCAGGTGGTGTAGCCCTGATCACCGGTGATGTAACGACACTGATGATCTTCTTAGCTGGACATGTGCATATGTCTGAACTGCTGATGTTATTTATCCCATCGGCCGTGAGCGTGATTTTACTGGCAACCCTATTCTCACTCAAAGCCGAAGGTGTTGTGAGCACGACGCCAATCAAACATACTTATCAAACCGTTGATGTATTGATTGCCCTCGTCTTCTTCTGCACCATTTTAATGACCATGCTACTCAACATATTGTTTGGTATCCCGCCAGTGTTAACCTTCTTAACGGGTCTATCAATTATGTTCCTGATTGGCCATACCACGCGCAGTGATAAAGAAGAAATCAAGATCCTAGAGTATATTCGCCAAGTTGAATACGACACCCTGTTGTTCTTCTTAGGTATTTTACTGCTCGTTGGTATGCTTAAAGAAATTGGCACCTTAGACATGTTGACTGAAGCTTATACTCAGTTTAATCCAAACATCTCTAACTTCGTCACTGGTATGGGCTCAGCCTTAATTGATAACGTACCGCTAACGGCGGCATTGTTAAAAGCCAATCCAGTACTGAGTACTCCTGAATGGCTTGGCTTGACTTACAGCGTCGGAGTCGGTGGTTCACTGCTGATTATCGGTTCAGCATCAGGTATTGTAGCCATGAACAAAGTGAAAGAACTGACTTTTGTGAGCTACTTGAAATATGTTCCTGCACTTTTCCTCTGCTACAGCGTCGGTTACGCACTGACCCTATTCTTAGCCAACAGACTGTTTGATTAAGTTGAGATTCACTAAGATCAAAAAAGGCGCCTAGTGCGCCTTTTTTATCAACTACTTATTTATTGTTACCACAAATAACCGCTAGCATGACTTATCGTAATACCTGATTAGATTGCGGGCACCTTAAACTGGGTTCCTTGAATATCTAACACTATGTCCCTTGGACGAATAGAGATGATTTTCAGCTTACCAGCAATCATATCCCCTTCTTGTAACTCAGCACCGTCTACATTCAGCCATCTCTGGGCAGGGTCGCTGGAATAAACATGAGCAACGATATTAAATTCAGGCACTTGTAATTGCAGACCTGCAGGTAATTGGCCGTATTTCGGAATTTCATCCACAGCAGTTTTGGGGATCGGATCTAATTTAGCTTCAGTGACATTCGTCTCTGCAGCATTAACATATTCCACATCCTTTAATGCATTTTGAAAGGAAGCCACTAACTTATCTTCATCGCGACTTTTATTGGTCTCTAAACCGACATCTTCCGCCGCGGCACTGACTTGCTGACGCAGGGCTTCGAGACTCGCTAGACCCGACTCATTGGCATTAGCACCTAACATCATAGGCTGCTGTGCTTGCGTCTCTGCTGCTGACACAACCTCTTCCTGACTTGCCGCATCGACTTGGGCTGACGTCGACATATAATCTGCGTAGCTTGAATCACTAAAACCCGAATTGCTATCACTTTGAGCCGGCATGCCAACAGAATTGGTCGTTATATTCGCGCTAGCATTCATTTGAGGCGCATTTGATACTACAGTCTCTGCCTGAAATTGTGGCGATACCGTTAGCTCGGGTAAAGTCTGCGTCCGAGGAAGCGCCACTTTCCCAGCAAGCCGAACACCTGAAGCAGCACTGGGCTCAACTTGGAGCTCAGAGTCAGATCCTACCGCGGTAGACTGAAGCTCATTTTTAATCCCAGTCGAAGCTGGTAATGATGAAGTTGATGGTAGTACGTTAGCCACTGCCACAGTATCACTTTGGGGAAGTCGAGTTTTATCCCAAACGCTTAATCCCCAAGCCACACCAATTCCAGCGGCAACTGCAACGACTAATATAGACAGTTTTCCTATCGGCACACCCGATTTACGAGGCTGTGGATAATTAGCCCTTGGCGTCATCACAGCATCAGGTAACGGTGATTGTTGCTGTTGTTTGTTGCGGGTTACGGCATCGAGTAAAATGGACATCAGCTCCGCGCCCCATCATCAGTTAACCTTGGGCCTTGCTGACTTAAATACAAATTTAATCTCACTAATGTTTGATTCCCTGCAATACCATCGGCTTTTAATCCATGCTGACTTTGGAAGGTTTTAAGATCATTTTCCAATTGCACATCAAATTGATTAACCCGACGGGGGCTACGACCATTCACATGGGCTAACGCATTCTCTAACCACTGTAATTGACCAGGACTCGATTTTTGACTGATATCCATCATAGGCAAATTAGGTGCTTGCCATAATATTTCGAAGGTGCCACTGAAATGTTGATTAAACCAAGCTCTATCAACCCAAAGTTGTTGCTCACCCAGTTGCATCAGTAATTGTTCCCCCTCTACCGCAAGCACTGCACCATAAAAATCTTGTTGCTTGTCATCAACCAAATACACGACAGCCGGATAATTAAGCCGAGTCAGTGACATCCAGTTACCCTGCTGTTGATAGCAAGCTAATCCTTGCTCAACCGCCGATTGGCAAGCCGTCAAGCCTTTATAGGGCACTTTGCCCCACACGCTAAATAAACCTGCAAAAGCAGTATCGATATTGCGACTCTGATTAATCGCCTCGTTTAACAGACGTTGATTAGGATCGGGAATGGAAGTCTGACCGCTTGGTTGATTAGTCGGTTTTACTGACTTATCAACAACGCCTTCACCACCCAAGGTTTGAGCATTTAATGACGCCACATTAGTTGGCACAGACTCAGAAACCAAATTGGACGCTGGCACCGTATTGACTGACTTATCAGTAAATAACCAATAAGACACACCAAACGCAACACATAACGCCGCAGCGGTTGCTGTCGGCCACAGATATCTATTTTGAGTCGGTTCTTCTTCACCTAATACTTCAGCCGCAGCTTGCCGCACCATATGATGATCTATGGGCACCCGCGATTGTGCATAGCCTGCCATCAGTGAACGTTCACATAAGAGGTTAATTAATCGAGGAATGCCGCCACTGTATTTCTGCAAAACGTTAACGGCTTTACGGGTGAATAAAGGCTCAAACCGCCCTGCCACTTGCAAACGATGCAGCACATAGAGGGCGATTTCATCTTCATTGAGCGGCAATAAATGATAACGAGCCGTGATCCGCTGGGCTAACTGACGCAATTCTTGGCGCTTCAATAACAGCTGTAATTCCGGCTGACCGATTAAAATCACCTGCAGTAACTTCTTAGTGTCCGTCTCCAAATTAGTCAGAAGACGCAATTGCTCCAGCACCTCAGGACGTAAATGCTGTGCTTCATCGATAATGAGCACGGTATTACGACCTTTGCTGTGATTCGCCAATAAAAAACGGCTCAAGTGATCAGTCAATTGCTTGAGTGTAGGATTATCGCCGTAGGAAATCTTAAGCTCATCACAAAGCGTTGCGAGTAATTCAAGCTCAGTTAACGACGGATTAAGGATAAAAGCAGTATCGGTATTGTCGGGCAATTGCCCAAGTAAACAACGAGATACTGTTGTTTTACCCGTACCGACTTCCCCTGTTAACAACACAAAGCCGCCCGTTTCCCCTAACCCATAGGTTAAATGGGCTAACGCCTCTCTGTGCCTATCACTCAGAAATAAATAATGGGGATTGGGTGCAATTGAAAAAGGGTTATCGCTGAGTCCGTAAAAGGCCTTGTACATACCACCAATCATCCTAATTTAAAAATAACGCCCCACGTTAAAGCGTCCCAATGTTATTGTCAAAATATCTGCAACATCAATGTGACAGATAAGTGCGCAAATATCTCGCGACGACTTTATCCATCATCTTAATGAGCGTGATAAGCTATGTTCATGACACATTAGCCGAATCTTGCCTGTGAAAATATATCTCGTCGGCGGTGCTGTACGTGACAGCCTGCTCAATCTTCCCATTAAAGATAAAGATTACCTCGTCGTTGGAGCAACACCAGAACAAATGCTGCAACAGGGTTACCGCCAAGTGGGTAAAGATTTCCCCGTATTTCTACACCCCAAAAATCAACAAGAATATGCTTTAGCCCGAACCGAACGAAAAATTGGTCTGGGTTATGGTGGTTTTAGCTGCCACGCCAGCCCTGATGTGACTTTAGAACAAGATTTGTTGCGCCGAGATCTAACCATCAATGCGATCGCCCAAGATGAAAAGGGCAACTTATATGATCCTTTTAATGGTATTGAGGATATTAACGCGCGCCTGTTACGCCATGTGTCGGATGCTTTCGTTGAAGATCCACTGCGAGTGTTACGCGTCGCCCGCTTTGCCGCAAGGTTTCATGCCTTAGGATTTCAAATTGCCGCAGAAACCCTGGCACTGATGCGTCAAATTAGCGCAAGCGATGAGCTTAGCGCTTTAACGGCGGAGCGAGTTTGGCAAGAGGTTGATAAAAGTTTAGGCGGACCTCACCCAGAGGTCTTTTTTGAGGTACTTCACCAATGTGGCGCACTCGAAGTCCTATTCCCTGAAATTCACGCCTTATTTGGCATACCTCAACCTGAAAAATGGCATCCTGAAATAGATACTGGCGTGCATACCTTAATGGTGCTCGCTCAAGCCGCACTGCTCACTGGAGATAAAAGCGTTCGGTTTGCCGCCCTAGTACATGATTTGGGCAAAGCACTGAGCCCAAAAGAGCATTTACCAAAGCATCACGGCCACGGCCAGAAAGGCTTGCCACTCATAAAAGCACTCTGTACCCGTTTACGAGTACCGAATGAGGCACGCGATCTGGCGTTACTCGTCAGCGACCAACATCAGAACGTCCATCAGGCATTCGAGCTCAGAGCCGAAACTATCGTTAAAATATTCGATAAAGCTGACTTTTGGCGTAAACCAGAGCGCTTAACGCAACTTATATTAGCTTGCACCGCAGATATGCGCGGCCGCACAGGATTTGAAAACATCCCATATCCTCAGGGAGAGTATTTAACTCAGTGCTTCACTGTCGCCAATAATGTCGATATTGCCGCCATCATTGCCACTGGTTTCCAAGGCGCAGAGATAAAACAAGCCGTAAATTTACATCGAGTTGAAGCCGTCTGTCAGTTTAAACAAAAAATGCAAACAAAACTGCCGATGGATAACCAGTAATTTGTAAAGGATTTGTAAGTCGTGCATCACTGCATGGTGAATAATGCCCCTTTTTACGATTAGAAATGTCGATATCACATAGAAAAAAAGCTTTTAAAAAAAATTTATATGCCTATAGTGGTTAAACACATTAATATTCGTAGCAAATTAAAATAGCTATGTCATAATTAGGCAGTTTCGCTTACAAAGTAACGAAACATTCAAATCCAACCTATTTTAAGGGATTTTTTACAATGAACAAAAAAGTACTGATGATTGCTGGTTTAGCAATGACTGCCCTACTAGGTGGTTGCGCGAACACTACTGCTCTGGAAGAAAGCGTTGCAACTCTGGGCAACAAAGTTGATCAATTGTCAGCTGATGTTGGTTCTCTGAAATCAGAGCAAAGCAAACTGTCTGCAGACGTTAAAGATGCAAAAGCAGCATCTATGGACGCACAAGCAGAAGCTAAACGCGCAAACGACCGTTTAGACAACGTTGCTTCTCGTTACAAGAAGTAATGAAAGGTAATTTAGCTTACTATTTAGTAAGTTAAGACAAAAGGCTTAAGAAAGATGAAAGCGATAAGCACATCAATCTAAGCCTTTTTTTATACCTACAATTCAAGATTGCCATGCAAAGAATAGCGAATGCGGCAATACAAAATCGCTAAATTGATTTTAAACTTCCAAAGGTATGTTAAAGGCGATTCGCCTACCTCCCCCCCTAAAAGTTAGCCTTGGCATACTTCTGTATAAACGAGTGCTATCCCTCTTTTAAATAAAGTCGCGTTATTAATCTAAACTTCTCGTTTGCGTTTTTTAAGCATCCCTAACAATCAGCCTCATTATCATAAAAAATGTATTCATGGGAAATGAAAGCTATTAATTTAAAGCACAGCTATAGATAAAAAAATCGAGGCTATATGGGAAACAAAGGCAATAAGAAGGTTGTATTTGTCACTGAACAAATAGGCCTAAAGTTAAAAATAATAACACCTTCAGCCTATCCAACATAAAAATAACATAAAAACGTCAAACAGAATCATAGACTTGAGTAATATCGCCTTTTAAAACATCAAAAAACCATCTAGCTAAGCCTATGAATTGTTTTAAAATTAACCGCATCGACTGCAAGTTTTAACCTATAGCGATTCACTCACGCGTTTATGTGCTAAGACTAATACATAGTCAATTTCTAGCGACTCAAAATGATTAGCTTGAATATCGTGTTTCATCTTGTCAGTTGCACGCCACGCATAGGGTGCCATATCCAATAACGTTAATGCCTGTTCACCTGTAACTGATAAAGTAAAGCGCAGTGACTGAGTTTCTTTTACCAATAATGCTGAGGGTAAATTCACTTGGAAAGGTTTTTCAGCCAAGTCGGAATAAATATATTCTCTGAGTTGCCATAGATGTCGTGGCCCAGGCATAACCAGTAACATGGTCCCATCATCTTTCAATACCCTGACAGACTCTTTTCCCTTTAACGGCCTATCAATAACAGTAATAAAATCCACACAATTATCGGCAAAGGGTAATTTTTTAGAAGAGCTTAAACACAAGATCCCAGGAGTCTGCGCTTTTGCTGCAGCAAAAATAGCATTTTCTGCGTCCGCTACACCCACGTACTGGACGTTTCGCGGATTTTCGACCTCTGCCAACTTGGAAGCTAAAGCACGCAAATAGAAGCCCTCAGCGCATTCATAATCCAATAAACAAGCGTCAGGCTTGATAGAGCCCGTGATTAACTCAGCCAGTTTATCGATTAAAGGCGAAAAGATGCCTGATTCGAGAAGAAAACGCTTAGCCCTAACTTGCTCGCGCGAATCCCCTGTCGGCTTTTGGCGTTGTGGTTTAGTAAAAACCCAATAACCTTGCTCATTTCGATCAAAGTGATGCTTATTTGCACAATAAAAACCTTGGGAGGCTTTGTGTTGTTTTAACGCAAGTCCGCAGGTTGGACACTGATATTCGAGACCCATATAAAGCTCCAAAAATAAGTTAAGCTTCAGAAAAATGAGGAAGCTCCAAAAACAAAAATCGGGTACTTGACCCGATTCTATTATTCATAATTTCACTATGATGACTAAGCTGGAATGACTACAAAAAAATAAATCCACACAGCACAGCACCCAGTGCCAAACGGTAAATAACAAACGGGGTCATTCCCATGCGGCTGATGATTTTCAAGAAATAATGAATACATGCATAAGCTGCAACAAAGGAAATCAAAGTGCCTAAGATCAATGCTTGATAATCAATTGGCAGCTCGCTTTCCGCCAAATCTTTACCCACTAAAATTGCCGCGCCTAAGCTCACAGGCACTGACATTAAGAATGAAAAGCGAGCCGCAGCATCTCGACTCAAACCTAGCATTAGCGCCGCGGTCATGGTGGCACCAGAACGTGAAGTTCCAGGGATTAAAGCAAGCGCCTGTGCGAAACCAATTAACAAGGCTTTGCGCCATCCAGTCTGATAGATTGTTAAATCGCGGCGCGACATCTTATCTGCCCACCACAGCAATAAACCAAAAACGACTGTCGTGACCGCGATAACCTCTGTATTACGTAGGTGAGTTGCAATAAAATCCTTAGCCATAAAACCAAAAAATACAGCGGGTAACGTCGCCAGAATAATCCACCATGCCAGCTTGCTGTCTTCGGATTGCTGACCTTTAAAAATGCTTGCAACCCAAGCATTAAACATAGTCCATAACTCGTGTCTAAAATAAATCACCACAGCAAATAACGACCCCGTATTCACCGCCACGTCGAATGACAAACCTTGATCTTCCCAGCCTAAAAGCTGAGCAGGCAGAATTAAGTGGGCAGAACTAGAAATAGGCAAAAACTCAGTTAGCCCTTGAATAAGCGCTAAAATAATGACCTGAAACGTATCCATGACAATCCTATCAATAAATTAAAACGTCAGCCCTTGGGGCCATTCAAACATCACAGGCCAAAGTAGCTGTGACTTTTTATCATACTCTTGCCACAAACTGGCATAGCTTTTATCAACCACGGGATGAATCAATTCCGGCGCTAACTCGGCTAATGGCCATAACACAAAGGCATTATTAACTATCTCTGCACGGGGGAGCGTAACGGGCGTTTCACATACCACATGGTCATAAAGCAGCAGGTCTAAATCTAAAGTTCTTGGGCTAAATTTCTTCGCCCCGACAAGCCGGCCGTGATTCTGCTCGATTTGCTTAAACTGCGCAACTACCGCAGCAATATTAAGGTCAGTTTCAGCACTAGCAACCATATTCAAAAAGTTAGTGCCACTAAAACCTACCGCTTCACTTTCATACATAGAAGAGAGGCGCAGCGGCCCAAAACACGCTCGCAGCGATATTAATCCCGCTTGCAAATGCTGTTCAGGCTCGATATTACTACCTAGACTGATATAAATACGTGCCATGCAATGTCCAATTTCTCTGAAGATAAACATGATTTCTTAATCAACAGTCGAGTTGATCAAACTCTTATCTAACGTGAACGCTCTATCTCAACGCCAACAAACGCGGCAGTGGCTACTGCCCCCGGCTTCATCACGACAACTTTCACCCAAGTCACGTTAAATTCTTGAAGTAAGCAATCCGCCACGCGCTCGGCAACCGTTTCGATTAACTCGATTGGATGCTCAGTAATAAGTTCTGTTAATCGATTGGAAACTGTCTCATAGCAAAGCGCATATTGATAATCGTCTGTCGCGGCGGCAGGTTTGTTATCCCACGCCATATCTAAATCTAGCAACAGGCTCTGATGGATTGTCTTTTCCCACTCATAGACACCAATCACAGTATCAACGCGTAATTGCCGTATAAGTACTTTATCCATGCTTTCTCCAACTAACTTACTACTATGAGGTCTGATAAGCTAAAAGCGATCCTAGCTGTATAATCCGCAATCTTCTGACAGATAACTAATTTGCTTTCTACTCGAGCCAATCCACAGTAGGATAACGCCCTAAAAGGATTTGCTCATTCAGAAAATATCTCAACCTCAAATGGGCGAGTTATTCCACAAACCTATAGCAGGATTGACAACTGAGTCAGCTTTTTAAATTGTTGCGCGATAATACCTTAAGACGCGTAAGGAAACCAATGTGAGTCCATTAACACTGACACTTTTGATGATTTTGGCCGCCTATTTGGCAGGTTCAATCTCGAGTGCTGTGCTGGTTTGTAGAATGAGGGGCTTACCCGATCCAAGATTACAGGGTTCAGGTAATCCGGGAGCCACCAATGTACTGCGAATTGGCGGCGCGAGTTCGGCTGCCATGGTGTTGTTTTTCGACATGCTCAAAGGCGCCCTACCATCTTATCTAGCCTATCTGATGGGCATAGATGCAGTATCACTCGGACTTATCGCTATCGCCGCCTGCCTTGGGCATATTTATCCCGTATTTTTTGGATTTAAGGGGGGGAAAGGTGTCGCAACAGCTTTTGGCGCTATGGCTCCCATTGGCGATGATTTAGCCATTTGCTTAATGGCATCTTGGATTGTCCTCCTCTTAATTAGCCGCTACTCGTCCCTTGCAGCCATTCTGACGGCCTTGCTTGCACCACTTTATACTTGGTGGTTAGACGACAGATTTACCATTCCCGTTGCCATGCTATCGACGCTTATCATTATTCGTCATAAAGACAATATCCAACGGCTACTTAAAGGTGAAGAGTCCAAAGTTTCACGTAAAAAAACGCCTAAAAAATCTTAATGTGACAACATTATCCTAATAAAAAAACTGCGCTATAAGCGCAGTTTTTTTGTCTCAACATAACCTATCAACATCAAAGGCGTTTTATGCCACAGGTGGCAAGGTATCTAACGGCCATCTTGGCTGACCTTTTACCGCCAAATCTTCGTGCTGCCCCGCCTTTAAACGCTGCAATCCTGCAAAGGCAATCATAGCGCCGTTATCAGTACAAAACTCACCACGGGGATAAAATACTTGTCCACCAAGCGAGCTCATCATTTCAGCCAAGGTTTCTCTTAAGCGCGTATTCGCACTCACGCCACCGGCGATCACTAAGCGGTTATAGCCTGTTTGCTTCAGTGCACGGCGACATTTAATCGCTAACGTATCAACCACAGCTTCTTCAAAAGCACGCGCAATATTGGCACGAGTCTGTTCATCGTCAGGTTCGGCAGCAATGGTATTAGCGGTAAAAGTTTTTAGACCCGAAAAGCTAAAATCGAGTCCAGGTCTATCGGTCATAGGCCGCGGAAACTTATACCCTGCAGGTAAACCTTTAGCAGCAAGCTTTGCTAAACGCGGACCGCCGGGATAATCCAGCCCCATTAACTTAGCTGTTTTATCAAACGCTTCACCCGCAGCATCATCAACAGACTCGCCTAATACTTCATAGCGGCCAATTCCATCGACTTTAACCAACATAGAATGGCCACCAGAGACTAATAAGGCCACAAATGGGAACTCGGGCGCGTCATCTTCAAGCATAGGCGCCAGTAGATGTCCTTCCATATGATGCACACCAATGGCAGGCTTGTCCCAAGCAAACGCCAGTGACCGCCCCACACAGGCGCCGACGAGTAAGGCGCCAATCAAACCTGGGCCCTTGGTATAGGCAATCCCATCGAGATCAGCCATTTCAGTATTCGCATCCTTCAGCGCTTGACGAATAAGCGGCACAATTTTGCGCACATGGTCACGTGACGCCAACTCAGGCACCACACCACCATAGTCAGCATGCAGCTTAACCTGACTGTATAAAGTATGAGATAATAAGCCCAGTTCATCGTCATAGACGGCGATACCTGTCTCGTCACAGGATGTTTCAATACCTAAAACCCGCATGGTGTCTCATCAATTGCTAACTAAAGGACGCCAATTCTACCTGCAAGCGCTCGATTACTCCAGTCGCGCAGGCCATATTGAGTCCACTATAGGACTGAGCTCAGTTTTAGGGCTTTACAAGCCTAGGTGTCTCGGTATAAAATTCCGCACCATTTTAAATAGACTTGGTTCGAGCAATTGAACCAGAACAACCTACACCTAAGGGGTGATGGCGTATGCCAATTATTAAAGTACGTGAAAACGAACCATTCGACGTAGCTCTGCGTCGTTTCAAGCGCTCTTGTGAAAAAGCTGGTATTTTAGCCGACGTGCGTGCTCGTGAATTCTACGAGAAGCCAACTACTGCACGTAAGCGCGCAAAAGCAGCTGCAGTTAAACGTTTAGCTAAGAAGCTTTCTCGCGAAAACGCACGTCGCGTACGTTTATATTAATCTCATATGAGCCTAATTGATCAGCTAAAAGACCATATGAAACAGGCCATGATCGCCAAAGAGAAGGCGCGCTTGAGCACTATTCGTATGGCATTAGCCGCCATCAAGCAGATTGAAGTGGATACCCGCGAATCTCTGACTGATGAACAGGTTATAGCGGTCTTAACCAAAATGGTGAAACAACGTCGTGACTCGATTGCTCAATTTGAAGCAGCGGGTCGTAACGAGTTGGCCGACGTGGAAGCAGCAGAGATTCAAGTTATTGAAGCTTTCCTGCCTACCCCTCTTACAGAGGCGGAAATCGCGGCGCTCATCGATGCAACTATTGTAGAAGTAGGTGCATCCGCCATGGCGGATATGGGCAAAGTAATGGGAGCATTGAAATCTAAAGTGCAAGGACGTGCAGACATGGGCGCTATCGGCGCTATGATCCGTGCTAAATTGCAATAATTAGCGTTTCACTGTATGAACAAGCCGTGCCTATGCGCGGCTTGTTTGTTTAAATTCGCGCAAGGCGGGATTTTAAGCACTCAATGGCAATACCTCGTGATTTTATCAATGAGCTAATCGCTCGCACTGACATAGTCGAACTTATCGATCGTAAGGTGCCCTTGAAAAAGGCGGGTAAGAACTACTCGGCCTGTTGTCCTTTTCATAGCGAAAAATCACCTTCGTTTACCGTCAGCCGTGATAAACAGTTCTATCATTGCTTTGGCTGCGGTGCTCACGGCAACGCCATCGATTTTGTGATGGAGTATGACCGACTCGATTTTATTGATGCCATTGAAGATTTGGCGGGCCAGCTTGGATTAGAGGTTCCCAGAGAACAAGGCACAGGCAAGCGACATGATGACGGTTTAAGCCGTGACTTATATCAACTCATGGAAGAAGCGAGCCTTTACTTTCAAAACCAACTTAGACAACACCAAGATAAACAAAAAGTTATCGATTATCTTGCCTATCGCGGTTTATCCGATGATGTAGTAGAACATTTTGGTATTGGCTTTGCGCCAGACGGTTGGGATGGCTTATTGGGCCGCTATCGTCAGAATCAAGATGCGCAGGATAAGTTACTGACTGCGGGGATGTTAATTAGCAACGACAGTGGGAAACGTTACGACAGATTTCGTGACCGCCTCATGTTTCCTATCCGCGACAGGCGCGGACGAGTCATTGGTTTTGGTGGCAGAGTTTTAGGTGATGGCACACCCAAATACTTGAATTCTCCAGAAACGCCCATATTTCATAAGGGCAATGAGCTTTATGGTCTCTACGAACTAAAGCAGCGCTATCGCGATCCAGACAAAGTACTGATCGTTGAAGGCTATATGGATGTGGTGGCATTGGCGCAATTTGGCGTAGATTATGCTGTCGCTTCATTAGGCACCTCGACCACAGCTGAGCAATTTCAGCTTTTGCTGCGCAGCGCTAAAGAAGTGATTTGCTGTTACGACGGTGACAGAGCGGGTACTGAAGCGGCATGGCGCGCCTTAGAAACAGCATTGCCATTATTAAAGCCGGGCGATCAAGTGCGATTTATGTTCCTGCCTCAGGCCGAAGATCCTGATTCTATGGTTCGTAAAATTGGTAAAGATGCATTTGAAACCTTAATGGACTCTGCCATTGCACTACCCGAGTTTCTATTTGACACGTTAGCGACAAAATACGGTACAGATAAAGGCAACTTAGCGAAACAAGCTTTTATCTTAATTGAAAAAATTCAAGACACTGTGCTGCAAAATTTACTACTTGAGAACTTAGCTCACAAGTTAGGAATGAACAGCTCTGAAGATATGAAAAAGAAGCTAGGCTTTAGCGTAAAACAAGCTAAACCAATGGCAAGTAAAGGATTAAAAGGACGCGGTACACCATTGCGACTCGCCATCGCACTGCTAGTACAACATCCTAAACTGGGTATGGGTTTACCCCCACAACCCGCACTCGCCCACTTGCAGATGCCAGGCATAGAATTGCTGCCACTGTTATTGGAGATGACTCGAGAGCAAACGTTAAACAGCGCACAACTACTTGAACAATTCCGAGAGCACCCTTACAGCGGCACTCTCCATAAATTGGCCCAATGGGACCATCAAGTGGCGGATGAAAACTTGCTCGAAAAGTTTAAACAAACCCTGGTTTGGTTGAACAATCAATATATTGAACAACGATATCAGGAATTGAGTCTAAAACAGACTCATACAAAAGAAGAGAAGATGCAGCTCTCGAAGCTGATCTCAGTCATGAAAGGGTTAAACTGAGGCAAAAATGTCCTCATTCGCTACCCCAGTGACTAGCACAGATATGTGCACACGGCTATAATTGACGATTTGCGCGGCACTTGGCTTATGCTAAGTGTCCGTCGTTGTAACAGTTTCCCAACTTGGATGATATCTATGGATCATACTCCGCAGTCGCAACTTAAGCTGTTGCTTGCCAAAGGTAAAGAGCAAGGTTACTTAACCTATGCAGAAGTGAACGATCACTTACCTGCAGACATGGTCGATTCTGACCAGATCGAAGATATTATCCAGATGATAAATGACATGGGTATCCGGGTGTTCGAAGAAGCCCCCGATGCCGATGACATGATGATGTCGGAAGACAACACAGACGAAGATGCAGCAGAAGAAGCCGCCGCAGCACTGGCAACAGTAGAAAGCGAACTTGGCCGCACAACCGATCCCGTACGCATGTACATGCGTGAAATGGGTACCGTTGAGCTTCTGACCCGCGAAGGCGAAATTGTTATCGCCAAACGCATCGAAGAAGGCATCAACACAGTTCAAAGTTCAGTCGCCGAATATCCACAAGCGATCGCTATGATCCTTGAGCAATTCGACCAATTTGAAGCCGACGAACTGCGCTTATCTGATATTATCTCTGGATTTGTAAACCCGGACGAAGATGACGTCGCCCCGACCGCCACTCACATCGGCTCAGAATTATCTGAAGAAGAGCTGGACGATGAAGATGACGAAGAGGATGACGATGACAGCGAAGATGAAGAAGAAGGCAACAAAGGGCCTGATCCTGAAGAAGCTCGTGAAAGATTCGGTCAACTCAGAGCCGCTTACGAAAGCGCACTGAAAATTATCGAAGCTAAGGGCCGTGAACACCCTGAATCGGTAAAAGCCCTCTTCGAAATCGGCGAAATCTTCAAAGAATTCCGCTTAGTACCTAAGCAGTTTGACCGTTTAGTCAAAAGCATGCGCACTATGATGGACCGCGTGCGTGTTCAAGAACGTTTAGTGTTAAAACTGTGCGTTGAACAAGCCAAAATGCCGAAGAAAAACTTCGTCAAATTCTTCACTGGCAACGAAACCAACCTTGATTGGTTCAACACAGAGAAAGCCTCAACGAAACCTTATGCCGAAGGCCTAAGAATGGTTGAAGATGACGTCATTCGTTGTCGTACCAAGCTTGCAGCAGTTGAAGAAGAAACCGGCTTAGCGATTTCTGCCATAAAAGACATCAACCGTCGTATGTCAATCGGTGAAGCCAAAGCTCGCCGTGCGAAGAAAG
The DNA here is from genome assembly GCF_025653395.1 of Shewanella sp. SW24. Lineage (NCBI taxonomy): Bacteria > Pseudomonadati > Pseudomonadota > Gammaproteobacteria > Alteromonadales > Shewanellaceae > Shewanella > Shewanella sp. SW24. Next base: position 82,241 of record NZ_JAKKSH010000005.1, on the reverse strand, counting down.
AAATGGTTGAAGCCAACTTACGTCTGGTAATTTCTATCGCGAAGAAATACACCAACCGTGGTCTGCAATTCTTGGACTTAATCCAAGAAGGTAACATTGGCTTAATGAAAGCCGTAGATAAATTCGAATACCGTCGTGGTTATAAATTTTCGACCTATGCTACTTGGTGGATCCGTCAGGCGATTACCCGTTCTATCGCCGACCAAGCGCGTACTATTCGAATTCCAGTACACATGATCGAAACGATCAACAAGCTGAACCGTATCTCTCGCCAAATGCTACAGGAAATGGGCCGCGAGCCTTCACCTGAAGAACTGGCTGAGCGTATGATGATGCCGGAAGATAAGATCCGTAAGGTACTGAAAATAGCTAAAGAACCTATCTCCATGGAAACCCCAATCGGTGACGATGAAGATTCGCATTTAGGTGATTTTATCGAGGATACAACCCTCGAATTACCACTGGATTCAGCGACCAGCGAAAGCTTGAAAAACGCCACTCACGAAGTGTTAGCAGGTCTAACCGCCCGTGAAGCGAAAGTACTGCGTATGCGTTTTGGTATCGATATGAACACTGACCACACACTTGAAGAAGTGGGTAAACAGTTCGACGTGACCCGTGAACGTATTCGTCAGATTGAAGCTAAAGCACTGCGCAAACTGCGTCACCCTTCACGCTCAGAAATCTTAAAATCGTTCCTAGATGAATAGGCTGTTACAAGCCTAAAGTCAGCTAAGATGGATTAAAGCCCTGCCCATGCAGGGCTTTTTATTGTCTTTATCACCTCAATTTATGCACAAGCACAACATCGAAGCCTTAAATTTAGGCGACAATAGCATTTTAAGTTGATTAACAGATAACCAATTGAATCAGTTGCGTGAATTTCCAGCCAAAACACGGGTGACAAGCGTAAGTAAGCTTAGTATACTTCCTCCCGCTTCAGGTAATGACGATTACCTTAAGTCGGCCCCTTAGCTCAGTTGGTTAGAGCACACGACTCATAATCGTTAGGTCCACGGTTCAAGTCCGTGAGGGGCCACCACCCAATACAACGAAGAAGCCCATTGATTCAATGGGCTTTTTTGTATCTAAAGCACACCCATTCTCACCTTCGAAATACCTGAACCTAGGAACGATCGCACCTATATCGCACAAACTGCATGCAACCCCATGCAAAAGGGTGCAAAACATCAGTCTAACCAAACTTCAAGGCAATTCAAGCTACAAATTTATTCTATCTAAAATGGAACACGCATTAGGTCGTGTCAGCATCTTAGAATGATAAAAGTTAGGGAGTTAATAGAGTGCAAAAAAACGAAGCTGAAGATGACCCGAAAAGAGTAAAGCGACGCTCTAACGCGTCGCTTAAGATGAAAGTATCAATCTTGACGAGTCCAGTGTTCAACTCGTCCAATTACAGCATTTTTTAATAATGCTTACTTACCTGATAAAGCGTATGCAACTTATAGAAGTTCAATGGGCCTGAGAGCAAAGAAATAAAGGATTAGGCCCAATATCAACATGCTATAAGCCAATACCCGTCAGCCAACATTTAGGTTTTTTTTCCTTTATCAGCCGCCCCTCCATAGAGTCTTCAACTACCATTTCTACATGTTGACTATTATCTGTCCTCTCATTCCCCCCCGTATTTCCCCACATCACGGTTCCAAGATTTTGCTTTTTGGTCGAGGACTTCGATTCTGACTCAAGTGCATATTGCTTTGCTGAAGAAATAAAATTTTCAATATCCTCGGCCGTGTAGCGTACAAGACTACCAATCTTAATAAAGCTTGGTGCATGCCCCAGCTCAATTGCAGTTGAGCCCTTAGCTCGACTCTTCTGTAATGCGCTAACTGACATAGACAACCTCATCGCGGTTTGTTTTTCGGTGTATAGCCTTACATCTGACATCAAATAACTCCTAGTGGGTAGACCCGCGAAGAATATCTGGTGCGTAAAAAAAACAAAAAAAACGATTATGTTTGGTCTAGAAATCTTGTGCACACTCCTCATTAATTTTTTTATGCATAATCGAAATTTCTGCCTTTTGAAAAAAATTTGCATGCTATTGCCATCTTAAACAACAAAAGGCAAAACAAATGAAACTCTACCAACTTATGTGGGATCTTCTACTTCATACATTCAACCTGATTATTGTGGGATCGCCAAACGACGATGTCATTCAACAGTTTCACAAAACCTTCAATGTCAGCGGGAGCGGAAATGAGCCGCAGAACAAAGACCTTAAATTGATCCAGGTTGTTCACGAATGGCACTCAGGTAAACGAAAATATCTGACCGTTTCAGTGAAAGATATACCTAACTTTTACATTCGGATTTTAGATATCAAAAACTTCCAAAATAACGATACTAACGAGCTAGTCCCCAACAGCCTAGCAGCCATGAGTTTTTATAGCAGAGTGAGAGAAAGCAGCACGGGGAAATTGAAAACAAGGAAAATTTGCGACCTTACGCCAAAACAAGATTTGGATAACGTTATTTCAGCTCATCTACTTAAACTCGCCAAACCTCAATTCCACTTGACCTCCACAAATCTCCTAACGCTTGATGAGTATCTGAAAGAATATGAAGTGGTTTTGATATCAAAAAACCCAAAAACAGCGCGAAATAAAATCAATATCATCCGTTATCACTTCAAACAATTCCTAGCATATCCTATTGATAAAATAGACTTAAAATTACTAATTCTCTGGAAGGAAAGCCATATCAGAAAGCTAACAACAAAACAGAAACAACAAAGTGAATGTCCATATGATTTGGCAGAATCAACACTTAAAGGCGCAATTTCATCACTCAGAGCAGCTTTACGATCGGCTTCCGCATCACCATTTCATAATTATAAAATTCCGGAGGAGATCATTCACACCAGCGAGCTTAAATTTATTCCCAAAAACTTGGTGCATAAATATTACAGCCAAGAAGAGCGAGTAGAAATTTACCAAAAATTATTTGTACGAGACCGGAACAAACTGCTTGGAAAAATAGGTTCCTGCCCGTTCTACGACTACCTGACACCTCTAATTTTAATTTGCATCTACTTAGGGTTAAGGCCGAGCTATGCACTAAAAATCAAAAAAACAGATATTTATTGGGAAAGTAACATGCTGATTATTCGAGGAGATAAGGGAAAAGTTAAGCAGCCGCAATACACTCCATTGTGTAATGGCCTCGATGTTATTATTAAAGAATGGTTACAACACCCAATTCACTCCTCAAAAAGTCAATGGCTTTTCCCTAATCCAATTGATCATAAATCACACCTAGTAGACTACAGTAAATTAGTCAAAAACTTCAAAAAAACGCTGAGTTTTGAACACTTTGACTTTACAACTGTTCGTCATACATCTGCGACACATTTTCAATCTGGGGGCCATGATATCTTTAAAACGCAACGGTTCCTTGGCCATGGAAATGTCACGACAACGTTGCGATATTCGCATCATACGGATTTGGATATCAAGCGTTGTTACACTCAATACTCCGAGATGGTAGATAACGAGATCCTTCAGGCCAGAGCACTAGTAGCAGGTACGAAGTAACGTCAAAATCTCGTAACTCAGAATATGACGGTATAAATTTAACGACAGAACAGTGAAATTCTCATCGTGCGTTTCTAGTTATTCAGGACATACTTTCCTGCAAAGCGAGAAACCACGATGATGCAATCGACTGCGTTTGAACAACAAGCCCACAATCTGCTGATGGTCTTCGAATTGATGACCTATGTAATTAAAAAAGAGATGCCTGATAGCAACACCTTTTCTTACGAGGACAACGTTGAGCAAGAAATACTCCTGCACATGCTTAAACAACGCTTAGTGCGTGAAAAAATGTCCGTCGTTCAGATTGAACTCGCAATTTCATTTGCTGAGCAATTTATGCAAACAGGGCTAAGTTCCATGGTGCAGACCTAAGTAAAAGTTGAAAGGCCAAACCAATAGGAGTAACAAATGGAACACTCAACTTTTATTCATGTAAATCAGCTTAAAACATTTAGTCCTTGGCATGAACACTGCAAAGTCGTGTTGCTTGCAGATATTAAACTGAACGACCAAACATCAATAGAGCTGCTGTTTACACGCTACATTTATCTTCACTTAAATATAGATGGACATGTTCTAGGTGTGAGTATTAGCCAATCTATTTTTGAGGAGCATCCTGAGTTTAGCTCTCAGTTTTTAAACGACTTAGAAATGATGCAGCTTTTGCTCATGTATGTTGATGATATAAAAAATTTTTGCCAATTATTTGCCGCAGAGTTTGAGTATGTCTTAGGGTATCACCCGACAGTCTACTTTGAAGCCGCGGAGCAATATTGGGAAAAGCAGATTATTGAAGTGCAATCTAACGCGCCTCAATAATCACCTACTCGCGAACCTCACGGTTCGCTTTTTTTATTTGCTTATAGCCTTAGCTCAATCTAAGTCGCCAACGCCCACAAACAGCGAACTATCAGATAAAATCGGCAATACACTGCACATTACAGTATCCGACCTGCAACCCACGTCTCCAATACATCAGCCAGTTTAATGAGTTGTTCTTGATGCTTGGATTTATTTTTCGCTAGGTTTTGGATATTCAATAACTTCCATCTCACCGCAGGTAGTGCCGCGACGCTCGGTTCATCAAACAATGACCAATCAGGCTGACCCTGTTTAAAGGATAATAAAAAGTCTCTGTCTTTTGCAGTAAAGTGATGCTGCAACGCTGTCAGCATTTCTGAGCGAGTTAAAATAAGCTCATCGAGTTTAATCGGCTTTGTCGTCATTCCATTGAATTCAGTTTGAAAGCTTTCATCAAGCGGTTTCCAGCGTGGAGACATCACTTCATTAATGGGCCTTGGATGGCTAAGTGTATAAGTGAGAAAGCCGACTAAAATCTCTCGACTGATCCCCTCTTCCGCCAGCAGCATTTTCACATCGAATAGATCTCTTGGGTGCTGTCTATCCATCGCTGCACATAACTTACCACCGTATAGATCAGGCAGGCTTACAACAGGGATCTCTGCATACCCAAATTCCTCTTCAACTAACTCAACGACTGGCATTAATACCGCTTTGTGTAGCGTACCTCTCGCAACAGGAGAGACTTCAATTTTTATTGTGACTCTATCACTTGTCACGACAACCCTGAGCTCATCATATTTATTGTCTTGAAATACTGCACTAAGGTTCGGTTGTAGATTGATCTGCGCAGTCAAACGACCAAGCGCTTCCTTCACACTTTGTAGCGCTTGTTCCCTTGGCTCCAAAGGAAGATAAGCCAAATCGATATCGACCGATAAGCGTGGGAAGTTGCGCACAAATAGGTTGATAGCCGTACCGCCCTTTAGGGCAAATACCTTCTCTTGGGCGACGAGCGGCAGCATCCGAATAAGCAAGGTCACTTGCTGGTAGTATATCGATGACTTATTCATACTGATTTTCTTCTGCCTTAATAAACGATGCAGGCACTGTTATTTGATACCGTCCATCGTAACGGCCATGAGCCACCACCTGACGCTTTCCCGCACCAAGCGTGATTTGCTGCTCATCTAACCTTTTGCTCCACTGGTGTTGATAGTAGTGGCCTAAAAAGAGAAATACGCGATTAGCTTGTACGGCTTCACTTCGATTCAGTATTGACTGTATTTTACGTGGGCTGAGATTCACTAACCCTTGAAACAGCTCCGCGGCATGCTCAAAACTGATATGTTTGCCAATGGCATTGACGACCTCATAGGCTGCAAGCTCCGCACAACTTGCCTTAACTTCCCTATTGTTCACCCCTATAGTAATAAAGTCTTTTTCCAACGTTTGGGTCAGCTTGCTACTGGTATAGAAAAGCCAATTTTGCTCCTCCAATTCGCGGAACCACTTTGGCAACGCCTGCTTACTTTGACAGCCAACCCAAATTTGCTCGCTGCTTAGTTGAAGATAATGACTAAGCCCTTGATGCGTTAGGCTACTGACTCCCGCAAGGTGAACAGGAAGCCTTAGCTGTTCATTCACAGCCTTGAGCGCTTCAACCCAATGAGGCTGTAACTTGCCTGTTGACTCAGGACGAACGTAAACCCCCGCACTTATCTTGTACAACCAACCACTCTGCACATATTTTCTCACCAAAGATGAGCTGATCTCATTTTGTGTCAACCACGACTGAAGCACTACCGCACCAGGGCTCGTATGATTAATCAGCCAGTTTATTTTTGATGGCATAGTTGCACCATAAGTACCAGGATATAGAGTAAATTAAACCAACTATAGAAGTAGAGTTTATAAATTGCAATTACTTAGTACCCTTAGTACATCTTTATCGCAAAATACAAACTAGCAGGATGAGGGGATAATTAGTTACTAGCAAAAGGCTAAGAAGGGATTCTTACTTAAAACGTTAAACTTAACCCCTGAACCGAAAGAATTTCCGGTGCCCAATTCTAGTTATTGATAAGGACAATAACGAGGAGTTAATAATGAGTCAGTCACCGTTTATTCGCGTATATCAACGTAAATCAAAAAGCCCTTGGGATGATCATAGTACCGTCTTGTTACTCGCTGACATTGACGAAAATGATAACGATCCTAGAGCCTTACAATTCACTCGATATATCTATCTTCATCGCGACATCAAAGGACAACACTTAGGCATTAGCATCAGTAAATCACTTCTTGAGGAACATGCTGAGTTTGATACTCAGTATTTAATGGGCTTGGAAATGACGATGCTATTGTTGATGTATAAAGATGATATTTCTGCCTTTTGCGAGTTGTTTACCGCGGAGTTTCAACAGATATTCGGGTTGCCCCCGATTCTCTATTTTGACGCTGCCGAACAATTCTGGGCTGAGCAGATTATTGAAGCCGAAGCTTAAGCTAACATTCAGCCGTAATGTTAAGCGTTAGCCACTTACTCGCGAACCCGAAAGGGTTCGCTTTTCATACCGAATCAAACTTGTGCACAAATTAAGTCCATAGATCATATTTGATGATGCTCTAGCAACATGTTACAACACAAACGCTTTGGGACAAAACCTTGTTAGATAATTCACTCTTATGAGCCAGATTCGGATTAGCTATTCTATTAGTAATGCTTCGTTTGGCTACAAACTAATCAATGAACGATATAACCAGTCGGAATAGGCATAACAGGGACATGAATCAGTTCTCTAGAGATTTGATTCATCTTAAGGGAACAAACCGCCCCAGAATAGCCGCAAATGGGGCGCTAGAGCGGGTTTTAGCGGTTGGCGTGAATCAGTCTGGTGTAGAGTGATTCACTGGCTCACTTTTGGACAAAAAATTGTTAGTTAAAAGGCACTATTTGGTAAATTTCAGATTAGTTATTTTAAAGGTTAACGTCGAGCTCTACAGCAAATTTTGAGCACTGCGGACAACTTATTCGACAGCAGCGCTTGTTAGGTATACGTTGCATCCAATTGTTCAAGGAAATTTGTTTTTATGGGGCTCTCAATAGTCATTGCAGCTTTAGCTTGCTGGTCAGGTAAAACGTTGCCAGTAGTGTAGATAATACCTCCACTTTCCTCGTCTTTACTAATAGCATATTGAACTAGCTCAATAAGAGACTGTTGTTTGAAAATGACTTCCTTAACATATTCCGAACCTGAGCCAATGGCGGGAAACTGATCAGACTTAGGTAAAATATTAGAGCCGAAATTATAGAAAAAAACTTTAAATTTACCGTCTATCACCAGCAATAATTCAAGTAACGTGTGATTTGATGCTGCTTGTTTTTCAGTTACATAACTGCCAATAATTGATGATAGCTGTTCAATTAGCTCGTCAATGTTTTCCATGGAAAGGCTCTCAAAATGAAAAGCGAAAAAATCTTGAGCTAACGCCATTAGATTGGACGCGCCAGCACATCCACATACGAACTCACAGTTGCCGTTTATATATTTAACTACTTTGGGGATAATGGGGAAACCATCAACACCCAGAAAATTATATCCATACTTACTATCTGAGGCCATCGCACCATCAAAAAACACAACAGTGGTCATGTATACTCCATTATTTTGGTATGCCTAATGCCACCGCGCAAGTATGCATCGGCTGACTTTTCTTCGTTATGTTTTGTAGCCATGTGACTTCATTAAATTGGAGCATATTACTGCTAATTTCGCATCGGAATTAACTATATGCTGTCGTGCATCTTCCCACATACAATGAAGTTCACTTTCTTCTGCATATTTACCTTCTCCAAGATGTTCAAGAACCTCCATATTCCACAATCGATAGTCGTTGGTATCAAAGCGAGACTCAGGGAAGTATAAGCCACATAGCATTTCCATTTTTCGTATGATATTCTGTATTTCCTTTTTATGCTCTTTGTTAACTGATGGAAAGTCGACTTTTTGGTGCTGAACATCATCAAGTATTTCGGTGCAAAGATTAGTATATTCGATTGATGCCTTATATAAATCCTCAATTTTTGACAGAAGAAAGTCTCGTTTATTTCTCTTGGTATTAATGTACTGATTGATCAGAACCACAAAAACAGCGAGAAGGGCTGATAGCAGAAATGTGACTAATCTTACTTGATCTGACTTTTCAGAAAAAAGCTCTATTAAATACATCAATGCTTCCTTAAAATATAACGTTTTAGTAGCGAGCATGCCGCCTATGTAAATGACTACAATCTAATGCCCGCCTTCAGTAATGCTTTTAATTGCCTGAATCTTATAACAATAATTCACTTATTTACGCAAGGGTTCTTTGACCAAGGCTAAATAAATCGAGTTCACTTCCTAATAAATCAATTTGAACTAAAAATAATCTCATATAATCAATACTTATAAGAGCATAAGAGAGAAAAGCGAGATTAGTATATTTACAAAATAGGAAGCAAAAAGCTACGAATTAAGCACTTACCCATTATACCTATGAGATACACCAGCTTAAATAAGAATAGCGCCAAACGAGCTATTGCCCCAGAATTGTTACTAAATAGGTGGCAACCCAAACGCCTGTTCATGAGAAAAGTATCTTTCGATGGGGCAGGTTCTAACTCGGAATGGGGCAAAGATTTGTTAGCCCAAAGCTCATGAAAAATGATCGCGTTCGCGCGTGAATCAGACTAGGTAAGTCTGATTCACTGTAACGATTTTTGCAATCCTCATGGTCAGGTCTTTCTTTTGGGTGCCCATTACTTTAAGTATCTCAAATTATCAGATAACAAAGGGCTGATCTTCGAGCCGTGGCGCACTTAGGGGCATAAATGAGTTAACCAACTAGCCCATTTGGGAGGCAAAATCCTGTAATACATCACCGTCCTCGCCTGGAACTTATGCGAGGTTAATTATGACTTTCCAAGATAAGGATACAAAAATTCACTAACTTCTCTTGAAGCGATACCAATATCAACTTTTATGCCCTCTTTCTCTAGAGCATAAAGACCCTTTCCATTGTTCCTTTCATCAGGATCTAGAATAGCAACTACAACTCTCTTAATTCCTGATTTAATGATTACAGAAGAACATGCCGGAGTTCTGCCAACAAATGAACATGGCTCAAGAGTGACATATGCAGTCACTTCTTCCATAGGGCCATCATAAGCACTAATCGCTTCGACCTCAGCATGGTTGCCACCAATTTTCTGTGTGAATCCTTCGGCAATGACTTGCCCGCCTAGAACGAGAACGCAACCTACCGGAGGATTAGGTTGGCACTCAGGCAGAGCAGCCCGAGATACTTCCAATGCTTTAAGCATAAATGCCTTGTCTAGATTCATCTAAAGTTCCATTTCATTGAATATGTAGTCATTCAATATCACACGTTTGAAAAGTAACTTTCGCGTTACTTCAGGGACATCTACTTCATTACACACGGATTCAAACTCTTGGATAATCGTATTAATTTGCGAACTAATAATTTCTTCCGCTTTTTCGGCCTTAATATTGAAGCTTGGTGCTGCTTTCAGACAAAGTGATAACAGAGACAAATTTGAATTGTCGAAGAGCTTCATTCCATGATTCGCCACCCCACCGCTATGGTTTTGTGGACAAATATCATAAGCAGGTGATAGAGATATTTTATCCCCTTCGACAAAGAAAGCGTGATTACGAGCATGGTCATCCGAATTGCCGATCAGCACGTTAAATACCATCCGTGCAAATAGCTCTTGGCTATCAGAGGCAAATGCGATGCAATACTGCTTCATAACGTTTACTAGGTCTACATAAGAAGCCTCGCTAGCCCATGCTTCATCTAAGCCTAAAACTGTCAGTCCGGACACCATAGAGCGACGACACCAAATACCACCAATCAACTCTCTATCGAATCGTTTAACAAGAAGAACATCTTTGCCTAATGCTTTTTTTAATACAACTTCGGCCACATTGAGTCCGGCTAACTTAGCTAACTTCATGGCTACGTATTCTGAATAAACAACCTCGTAAGTATCATTTGGGGATGAAAACTTAGCAATATACTTAGCTTCGCCACCAGTGATCATCCCTTTCGGACGAGCACCTCCCAGCGATGTACAATGCATAAGTGCTCTATCCAAATCCAACGGGATTTTCTTACCTTGAGCGACGATTTCAGACACCAGGTATAACTCTTCAAGCGTGGCTGCATCAGTAGAACGATCAACATACTCAGTGGCTGAATCTTGAAAGTCGAGAGAACCGATCCGGTCTGAAGCGGAATGCATCAAATACGTCATTTCGTTAAACTCAGCATCGTAGCCTTTGCTCATCAGCCGAGAAATAATGGCCCTACGTCCCCAAGCATCAGGAGCTGCATCACGCAAGCATGAGAATATAGACATGCCTTGAACTGGCCCCATAGTACCAGCAGAAAGCGGTAATTCATGTGAGTAAATTGGCTCTGCATCTGGACGCTTCAAGTAAGACTGACCATAGGTAAAGTGTTGGCCAGATTCATCAATAGTGAGTTTACCAGCTACCACAGGTTCTGAATGTCCTCTAAGCCATTTCCAAACGAAGCATTGGTTACTAGAAGTCGTCATCCAAAATTACCTTTTTCCTTCTCACTCGATTAGGCAGCAGTGCTTCTATTTTCGCATTTGTTTTATGTTTAATAGCAAACCGATTTTCATCGGGTTCAAATAAGGAAACACCTAACACCCAAGCAGTTTCGAAGTAAAGTCCGATACTTACAGACGGATCACCCTTAAGAATCTTTATCATAGTGGGCTTAGATGCCCCAACTCGTGAACACAGCTCTTCTACTGTGATTTTCTTTTCCTTACGCTGGATTGAAAGCAGAGTGGCGAAATGAGCTAGTGCAGCACTAGCAACAGTGCCAACTTGAATTTTATTCCTTCCCATAGAAAATTACTCTTCACCATAAACCAGTTAGAGTAAACAATAATTTACCAAAACCCAAATGTCAAAATAATAGGCCAAGTCAGATTGGTAAATACTACTTTACCGTAATCGTTTAAAAGTAAACTGTATTTTACTAAGTAAACAGTCGTTGAGACTGCAGTAAATGAACAACAGAGATCCAATCTGAACTCTTTATTGAGTGATTGGTTTAACACGCTTCGGGGAAAAACGTTTTAAGGTATCAATCCACTTCTGGATATTTTCCAAGCTACAATTTTCAGCTGATATATCTATCTTCATCGCGATATTAAAGGACAGCACTTAAGCATTGGCATCAGTAAATCACTTTTTGAGGAATATGCTGAGTGTCACTTAACTAACAAAATTCACTTAATCCCAGCAGCGAACAAGGTGGTTAACTCATTCAACCATTTTCGTTACGCCTAAAAAGTGCACTCACGCTAAATTCTTAAGATAAACATCAGTAAAGGTAAACATGATCCATTGAATTGATCGAGAAAGATTCGCTTACAGCAATTAAGTAAGCTTAAACCACTTCGTATCTCATCTCAGCGTAAATAAACCCTCTAAGAACATAGGACATCAACCATCATCTTTTCGTGTTGAATCATCGCTGGTTGATTTTCTGGATCCCAGTGTTCATAACTCATCATAAAGACCAGCTTGAGGCTTTCAGCCAATTGTTCTCGGTTCAACTTATCCTTTACCTGATTTTTTTTGGTGGCGGGATCGTTATTACTAAATTTGGAATTATCGCTATGGCTGATCAAACATAAATTACCAAAGCTATGGAGTATCGACTCGTCCATCGGTTCACCCGCTATGGGATGCTGCGGAAAATAATGTTCCACTGACGTTCTAAAAGTAAAACGGAACTTATCTAAAAATGACTTTACAAAGTCCATATCGACATCAAACTCATGACCATCTTTCAATTTACGCCACAAGCGATAATCTAGGCGATTAAAAATAAAATTCTGGATATGCGTTCCTAATTTGAGGTTATGATGATCAAAGTCGTTTTCTGGCATAACATCTTCAAAACAAATATCAAAATACTCAATGGGTTGCTTGCCAAAACGACCATAGAAAAATTTATTACTCAACTGATCTAAAAAAGCAGGGTATTGACTAATGCGAAACTCACCGAGTTGATGCTGCTTTAGCAAATAATACAACACCGCACTTAACCAGTGTTTATACACCTGTGTAGGAAAGGAAACATGGAACATAGACAACTGCATAATCAACTGTTGATTAAAATCGCCACCACTGGAAACATAATGATGCCTTGTTTCATTCGGTTTTAACTGTTCCAAACTCCAGTCGAGATCATTTTTTCGCTTAATAATATAACGATCAAACAATAGCCGACATCTTAGCAAATTCATGACAAATTCACGGGAAAACGTTGCTATATCCTCATCAGTACGATTGCTAAACCGCTCAAACGCGAGCAATAACCGCTTATCGTCTAATGGCACATCCGTATCAATATGGCTTACATGGGTAATGCGCAACACGTGCAGTAAAAAGTTAGGAAAACTAATAATTGAAGCATATTGTTCAGAATCGTCATTAACTGGGTTTTCTTTCTTGTCTTGCAATACTGGATGTTGAACTATCTCTTCCAAGCTAACTAATGGCGCAGGGCTATCAGAGTTCACCATTTCTTGCCTGATTGATTCAAAATCAACAGGATGTTGATCCCAGTTAGCGCCAAACAAGGTGCAGCGCAAACTTTTCTCAAAACCGAGTTGAGCATATCTGTCCATACTGGCACAGGCATCCCAAATCGTCGAAAACACTTTACGTTCATCGATACCCAGAGGCCGCATCAGCCTAGCTTTAAGCACCTCGTGCTTTTCAAGTTGCTCACCTCGGTTATTCATAATCTCAAAATAATGGTTAAGATCGGTTCCTTTAGGAACGGCAACGCGCAAAATAACCACATTGTTCAACAAATAATCCGTGAGAGTGCATAACTCCTGCTTATGCTCTTCAAAAAAACGAACCGCAACATCATAAGCCCCATGCATAGAGGCCTGTTCACAGCCAGTCGTTATCCCCTGTGCTAATAAGGCTAACGTACTGGTCGACCGTTTACGATTGGTAAATGATAAATTAAGCGATAGCGAGCTAAGCTTTTGAAAAGGTGTATCTTCGGTTGCTTTAACGTTTAAACAACTTTGCTGATTTATGCTATCAGCAAACTCGTTTTTTAATGCAGATAACACCACACACAAAGTGGTATGGCGCTGTTGACCGTCAATCGTCTCAAACTGACCTTCGCCCCTTTTATCGACAACTAAACTACCAATGTAATACTGGCTTGCTGGATGACGACTGTTTTTAGCTCTACGCGATTCATCAAGAATATCTTGCAGTAACTGTCTAACTTCAGGCTCGCCCCAAGCGTAGTTACGCTGATAAATAGGGATAAAATAATGTCCTTGGTTGAACAGCTCAGCCACAGTCAACGGGGTAATATCTGGATTATTGGGCATCAATAAAATACCTTTTCGCTTTGAAGCATTCGAGTAAATCTTCAACTTGTGTTTGATTACCATCTAGATCGTTAGCGCTTAACATTGGCACCATAAATGACAATACTTCTTTAGGATGCAGCGCATTAGCAATCACTTGGATCAGCCCTGCATCAAACTTACCTTGCCCACTGCCAGCATTATCAACGGTGATAAGCTGAACAGTATGATGAGTAAGCCTGATGCGGTAACTCCAGAAAAAACACAACCACACCACTTGTTCAAGAGAATGCTCACCGAACTTATCAACATAAAAGAGCACGGCACATTCAAACAGATTGCGGACATAACCATCACCGGTTCGATGTTTTCCCGGATAATGATTAAGCACCTCAAGTACAGGCTGTAAGACGGGATGAACTTGTACAAACAAACGGTGATGTAGCGCGATGTAATAATGAATATATTCAAAAAAACGTCGACCATTAACCATGATTTGATCAATCTGAAATGGGAAGTGACGTTGGTTCAAATCCCACTGCCGCGCGGGATCCGCGTTGTAGAGATCCACGGCATAATTAGCGGCCCTGAAACGATCAACAAAGGGGAATACTGTATTGGCAAGGTTAACCCCTTTAAACACCCCAATCTCTTGATTCGTAAATGTGCGCCCAGATCGCCCGCGAGCCCATCGGCGCAGGCGGTAAAGGTGATGAGACATCACAACTTGTAACTGTGAAGGTTGATTATTTTCAACAGACGTTGCTGCTAATTCCCATGCCTCAACACACCCCGCCTCAGCATGTTTGTCTTGAATACCTATCTCACGCAGATGATAAGCTTTCAGTAAATCATAGGGCGCAAGTGGCTTACCACGGGCATTTTGTGAGTCAAAAAACTGAAATGCTTCGCTGAGGTTATCCAAGGTGATACAAATGAGCTCACATTGCCCCAACAAAAATCCGAGTAGTTTATTTTGCTCATCAAAGGTTAAGCGCCGTACCCGACTCTGCAATAGCGCTGCGTTATGCGACAGGTTTTTGATACTTTCAGGCGAGCTAAATTGGGTAGACAGTAAACCCAACTTAAGCGGTCGCGGCGTTGATCTTGATGTTGCTGATGATGTTAGTGCTAATTCCCGATACAAGGCATCAATGAACAGCGTCAAAGTGAGTAAACGTTGCTGACCATCAACGATGTCAAACTTCCCACTATGTTGCTCGCGACATAACACCAGAGTGCCCAGTCGATAGGCTGCTTGTTCACTATGGTGCATCACATCATCGAATAGCTGGTTAACATGCTCAGCTTGCCATTTATAGGGGCGCTGGTAATCAGGGATCGCCAACGCCATGTCCATAATGCCTTTAACAGCGATCACATCCTTGTTAATAATTGCCATCGTTTAAACGGCCTGTTCGACGATGGCGTCGGTGAGGTGCAGTTGGGTGGTTTGCGCATCCGCTAAACGGACTTTGAGTTGATCACAAAGTGCCATTAACTCTTCGACTTTAGCGACGATGCGGTGTTGTTCTTCGAGTGGTGGAAGAGGCACTATTGTTGAAGCAATTTTACCTACATTTAAATTTGGTTGTGCTCCACCAGCAGCGTGCTCTCTCAATTCTAAGTATGCTTTTCTAAAGAATAACTTCACATAATCTTTATGATTTACAGATTCATCTACAAGCCTGATGGCTGCACAAGCTTGGTTAGTTCCCGCAGGCTCCAATAACTCTGTTATCTGTCCTCTCGTTTTTCCCTGCCCATACATAGCTACAATTAACGTACCTGCTGGGTAAATTGACACATTTGTCTCTTTGATGGCTAACTCTGAAACTCTTTCTTTTGTTTGAGTTACAAAGAAATTTGAAGTTTCACCACTCGAAACCCAGTTGATTTCAGCTGGTTCCCAGTACAATGGATTACTTCTTGATGGTGTTGATCCCGTACCGACTATCCCAAATGTTCCAATTCTTTCATATGCCCACCCACTCGGTAGTTCAAACTGTTTTTCTTCGTCGGTGATGGCGGGCAGTGGCTTCTGCTTTTTGATTTTCCCCTCTTTGAACAGTTGGGCTTTTTCTTTGGCGATACGCGCAAGTAGTTTGGCTGCTGGTTCGTCATTAGGGTCTTGTTTTACTAGCTTACCCATCACGGCAAGTTGGAGGATAGTTTGTTTTAGGGTGTCGATGCTGGCGCTAGTAGTGAATAAGGTGTCGAAGTGCTCGGCAACACGTTGCCAATCCTTAACAAAGCTATTTGTAAAAGGCCGTTCAAGGCTGATATCAGATTGACTTGCCGTATTAGCAGCCGTTTGTGGCAGTAGCAGCGCATTGAGCAGGGTTTCAACTAAGGTTTGGTGTGCCGCAATGCTCGCTTCGGTTTGTGCTTCAAGGGCATCACACAAACTCATCAACTCATCGACTTTAGCGACGATACGGTGTTGTTCTTCGAGCGGAGGAATCGCCGCAACATAATTCAATAGCTGATCTTGAGTTATTCCAGCAACCGTAGTTCCAGTTCCTTCAATTTTTATCGTCGAATAATAATTAATGAAAAACTCAATATTAATGTGAGTAGACAAAGTAACTGCTTTTAAATCTTGATTGAAGGCTAATGGTTTTTTTACAACTGCAATTTTACCAAGACCCATTCTGGTACAAATAAGCAGATCACCAATATCAGCCAGTTTACTGCCGTTATCTAATCCTGCCCGTGATATAAAGTCTTGGGTGGTCGATATACTTCGACTTGACCCCAAGTCTTTAACACTTGCCCAAGGAATATCACCTCCCCAATACGAGCTTTCTCTTTTACTTGGGGTTCCCCCACTCATAATAGATTTAAAAACAGTACCAATTCGACCCCACTCCCATCCGTTAGGCAATTCAAACAGCTTTTCATCTTCACTAATCTCAGGAAAAGGCTTCTGTTTTTTAAGCTTCCCCTCCTTCACCAATTGCGCTTTTTCAGCAGCAATGCGCTCGAGCAATACTGACGCGGGTTCATAGTTTGCACTATTTCTCGCCTCGCGGCTGGCCTGCGGCACTAACTTACCACGCACGGCGAGTTCTAAAATCAGTTCACGCAGTTTTTTGATGCCATAAAGCGAAAACTTATTGGAGCTACCACGGCCTGCTGAAGACTTTTGCTCAATGGCGGTCGTCCAAATATCAAGGTGAGTGGTAATTAAATTTTCAGCCGTTGGCGTGGCTTTGATATTGCGAGAGTAAGTGTCTGTTATGGATAAATCAGCCATTACTTGCCCTCACCGTCTGATGCTGCCGAAGGTGACGATAATGCCGCAGACAAGATGCCTTTGAGTTGGTCACGCAAGGCTTGAATATCCGCTTGTTGTTTAGCGTAATCGGCTAACAAGGCTTGCGGATCGTGGCTTACTACCTCGCCCACATGCGGGTTTTTAATATCAAGGTTGTAGTTACGGGCAATAATGTCGTCGATGGAGACTTGCCACGCTTGCTCGTTTTCGACCCGCGCAGCAAAACCATCGGCTTCATCGCCCCACCACGCGAGTTCTGTCTCAAACTCTTCGAACTTCATAGGCTTGGTTTTATTGTAGTTTTTTACCCCTACTGGGTAGGGATGCTCGTAAAACCAGACATTTTTAGTCGGCGTGCCTTTAGTGAAAAACAGGATATTGGTTTTAATGCCAGTGTAAGGATTAAACACACCGTTAGGTAATCGCACTATGGTGTGCAGATTACATTCTTCGAGCAGCATTTTTTTAATTTTGGTTTTAACGCCCTCACCAAACAAGGTGCCATCGGGCAATACCACGGCTGCGCGGCCGCCCTTGCCATTTGTTGCAGGGGCAAGCACTTCGATAATCAACTGCAGGAATAAGTCGGCAGTTTCGCGGGTTTGGAACTCGCTAGGGAAGTTTTTTTCAATCCCGTCCTCTTCGGTGCCGCCGAAAGGCGGGTTGGTGATGATGACATCGATATCTTCATCCCAGCTTGATAAGGGTTTGTTTAAGGTATTGCCGTGTTTAATTTGTACGGGCACTTCAATACCGTGCAACATCATATTGGTGGTACACAGTAAGTGCGGTAATTGCTTTTTCTCTACCCCATGAATTTGCTGTTGCAGAGTTTGGTGATCATCCGCTGTCTTGACGTAATTTGCTTTTACATGATCAAAGGCACAGGCCAAAAAGCCACCGGTGCCACAGGCCGGATCCATAATCGACTCGCCAAGTTTTGGGTCTGTTACGGCCACAATAAACTTGGTGATGGCACGCGGAGTATAGAACTCGCCTGCATTACCCGCGCTTTGTAAGTCTTTTAAGATTTGCTCGTACAAATCACCAAACAAATGCCGCTCTTTTGAGTCGGTAAAGTCGATTTCATTGAGTTTATTGATGACTTGACGCAGTAGCGTGCCGTTTTTCATGTAGTTAAAGGCATCTGAAAACGCCGCTTTTACCACATAACCGCGGGGATTTTTATCTATCGGGGCGGTGAGATTTTTAAGATCTGGGAATAGCTCATCATTCACAAATTCAAGCAGCTCGTCACCTGTGATCCCTTCGTTATCGGCCGCCCAATTACGCCATAAAAAATCACTCGGGATAGGTGTACTGTAATCATCGAGTTCTAGCTCTAACTGCTCTTCTTGGGCATCGAATACTTTTAAGAACAGTAACCAAGACATTTGGCCTAGTCGCTGGGCATCGCCATCGACGCCGGCATCTTTACGCATAATGTCTTGAATGGATTTAACGGCTGAACTGATAGACATAAATTTCTCTTTTCGTTTTTAATGCTTAACGCTTATTTTTTAGTTATAAGTAAAACGCACCAAAATATGCACGGCATTATCCAACCTGCTTATTAGGCAGATTATTGTGCTATTTGGTAGATTTCGGCTTCTAACTCACTAATGGCTTGTTCGTATTGGGGTTTGCCACCAAAGCCTTTTTTGATGATGTCACTTAAACTGCCTATATCATTAAATGGCTGAACTTTAAGCACTTGCAGATTTTCAATTTCTTGCACGCCCACATCGGCGTATTTTACCAATAAATTCTCGAGTACGGCTTGGGCCGTGTCGGAATATTTAGTGAAATAATTGCGTTTTTTAACGTTTGAAGCGCGCTCGGCACGGGTTAACGGCGGTTGGTCGTAGACGACATGGCAAATCATATCGAAGGGATCCATGTCTTTACCCACTTCTTCCTCAAGTGCTGACCAAATAATCCCCTCTTGCGCCAGCTCATCGATGACCGCTTGTTTACGGTCAGCGTCATTCCAACGCCTGACAAACTCATCAAGCGAACTGAACTGTTTCGCCATGGTTTTACGGGTGTAATCCTTAAAGGATTCAGTGACCAGTTTGCCGTCGCTGTCATAATACTGCACCCGCTCGGCAACTTTGCTGACTATCACGCCAGATACGCGGTACTTGTTAACCTTACGAGTTTCGCCTTCGTCCCATTCACTTTCATCAAAGCTACCATCGCCTTGAGGGTCATTTTTGGTGTTGTCTTGGCCTTCGACTTGTTGCTCATCTTGAATGTCCCCCAGAACATCTTCCTCATTTGGTTCATCATCAGCGGCATCAATATCCACGTCTTCATCTTCAATGTCTTCAGGCGTCACTTTAATGATTTTTTCAGGGGTGCCATCAAAACGTTCGTCGGCAAATAACTCGGTTGCCTTTTTGAAATCCAGAATGGTAAACCATAACTTATTGTATTTATCATCAATTCGGGTTCCGCGGCCGATGATCTGCTTAAATTTGGTCATGGATTGAATATTTTGATCGAGCACCACTAACTTACAGGTTTTCGCATCGACACCTGTGGTCATGAGTTCTGAGGTGGTCGCAATGACCGGATAGGCCTTTTTAGGGTTGATGAAGTTATCCAGCTGGGCTTTGCCGAGTTCATCATCACCCGTGATCTTCATAACGTATTTGTCATTTTTCGCCATTTGCTCAGGGTTAAGATTGGCAAGTGCGCGTCGCATCCGTTCGGCGTGATCAATATCGTTGCAAAAAACAATGGTTTTACCCATAGGATCGGTGCGTTTAAGGTAGTTAGTTATGGTTTCGGCCACCAACTGAGTACGCTCATCAATCACCATAGTGCGGTCAAAGTCTTTTTGGTTATAGATCCTGTCTTCGATCACTTCGCCATTGTTGTCGATTTGGCCCTTTGTAGGTCGCCAGCCTTGTAAGTCCACATCAATATCCACACGAACCACTTTATAAGGCGCTAAGAAACCATCGTCGATACCTTCTTTGAGCGAATAGGTGTAAAGCGGATCGCCAAAATAATCAGAGTTAGAGACCTCATCGGTTTCTTTTGGGGTTGCGGTTAAGCCCACTTGCGCGGCACTGCTAAAATACTCGAGAATTTCGCGCCAAGCGCTGTCGTCACTGGCACTGCCACGATGACATTCATCAATAATGATCAGGTCAAAAAAGTCTGGAGCGACTTGTTTGAACGCTTTTTGACTCTCATCAGGGCCAGTCAGTGCTTGATAAAGTGCTAGATGGATTTCATAAGCAGGATCGACTGTTCGGCCAGTAATTTTGGTCATCGATGTGCCAAAGGGCTGAAAATCGTTTATGCGAGTTTGATCGACCAAAATATTACGGTCAGCGAGGAATAAAATGCGTTTCTTGGCACGGGATTTCCATAACCGCCAAATGATTTGAAATGCTGTGTAGGTTTTACCTGTGCCCGTTGCCATCACCAGCAATACCCGATCTTTACCCGATGAGATAGCTTCAACGGTTTTATTGATGGCTTGCAACTGATAATAACGCGGGTGCTTACCCGTGCCGTCATCGTAATAGGCTTCGTTAATGATAGGTAACTGCGCTGCGGTATAACCTTTCCAAATACAATATTTAGCCCAAAGTTCTTCAGGACTAGGAAAATCTTCTAAGCGGATTTCGGATTCAAGGTTGTGAGCCTCTGGGGTGCCTAGTTTGGTCTTGTCGTGGAAGATAAAACCATCGCCGTTAGAGGCAAACACAAAGGGAACATCGAGCAAATGAGCATAATCGAGTGCTTGTTGTATGCCCTTACCGACTTCATGCTTATTCGCTTTAGCCTCAATCACCGCCAGCGGCATACTCGGTTTATGGTAGAGCACAATGTCGGCTGACTTAACCGTTGTGCGCATGCCCATTTGACCCCGAACAATCACCTTACCATCACGCAACTTCACCTCCTGGCGAATTTGCGTCATATCATCCCAACCCGCATTTTTTACCGCAGGCATGATGAACTTTGTGATGATGTCTGTTTCGGTTAACTTTGCTTTATTGATGCTCGCGTTATGGTTGACCATTACTAATCCAATTCCCTCTAGATAGATAACCGAATATTCTGGTTATTGAGTTTGCCACAAAGCCCTTAAGTAACCTAGGGTTAGAACAGCAATTAGCCTGTAATTATCTTATTTTGTGTTTTACATCAAAACCAAATAACGTGGACATTTCATCATAAATATCCAATCAACTGATTAATTTGCCCGAGGATGCGCTTACTTATCAATGTGGGGAACAGGGACGACCTCGCAATGAAGCCTTAACAGGCTGAAATAATAAAAATTATTATTTCAGATGGCAGTACCAAAGTGTGCAGCCGACTTCATCTACTGGTAATGCATTGTAAAATCTTTGTATACCCTTCAAAAGGCACTTAGGTGCCTTTTGTCGTTTTGGAAATTAGAGATTGTTTGTTAGCGATAAAACCGTTCGGTGAGTTCATCACACAGCAGAGTACGATAGATAATTCGTTGCTTAAGTGATGCCGCATCTTGCGCGGTTAATAAAGGCTGACGAGTCTTTTTATCAGGCCTTGTGGTTAGCTCATCATAGAGCTGCTCATGAAGTCGTTTAATGTCGCTAAAAATGTGCAAGGATTGAGAAAACAGCATGACCTTATCGTAATAGCCTTGCCCTATCCCATCATGCCATTTCAATAAAATGGTTTGCCGCGCGGCTTTTGTCTTAAAGGAATGCTCTATTTCGACGGCACAAATTGTTCCATCCACCTCCCTCACTATCCCATCCACATTTCGCACACTGCTGTGAGTAAAACGCCGTTTAAACTCGGGCTCAGTCATCATGGCACACCATAGCGGATTTGACTCTCCATTAGGCTTGTGATGATGGATGCCTTTCAACAACACAAACTGCATGATTAAGTCGTGCATTAAAGTGTTCTGGTTCACTTGCAGCGCCGGATGCTCTTTCGCACGATAATAGACTGCAACATTCAGTAACTCTTCGGCGTATTTTGCGCCACTGTAAGTGAGTGTATAAACACGGCCATCGTGGGAACGATGGGTAGTAACAAGGCAAAGCAGTTGCTCTTGGACAAGCTTATTTAAATGCTCCAGAGATTGCCGATGGCTGATGCCATAGAGCCAAGCAATGTTACTCGGTGAAATCAGGCCAAATCGAGCCACCAATTTCATGGTGAACTCGCGGCGGATTTTCCCCGTTTTATTGTTATTTACACCAGGTCGATATTGCATATCGAAATTCAAAAACGGGTCGTATCGAAGTGGAAGATTCGCGACAGATTTATCCTTTACGCTACTGTGTGATGTCATTAAAAATACCTTTGATTAAATGGGTACAATTAACTAGCCATCGAGGGGACAAATTTAACGCATTGATGATATTTTTGAGTGAATAGTTGCAGATTTTCATCACGATAAACTGCTTTCATCCTATCGGAATGAAAATAGCGATGAACATCGCTACCAAGCCAGCCTTTGGCTGATGAGTCACTTGCTGCGCAAACGACTCAGATGCCCTGAAGCGCCCGCCAGCTCTGATGACTCGTCATCGACGCTGGCTTACGAACTCCGTTCTAGCACTTCACGACATCAGACGCGCATGCACCGAGCTACGCTCTGTACTAACCGCATTTTCGCCGCTCACGTCGAGGGGGCGATGTGCCATCTTATTCCCCCTCGCGTCTCGCTCACTTTTCTCACGAAAAGTCTGGGGTTTAGCGGTGTATTTGTGCCAAATTCACCCCTAAATTTTGCTGAGGCAAAACTAAAATGCGGTTAGTACAGACCAGCTGTACATGCGCGTGCTCCTTTGAGCCATTACTGCGTAATCGCCCAAATCCGCGCTTGAAAGCTTGTTATCACAAGCACTTTTGTCGCAGAAAATCGTACCGATTTTTGCTCGTCAAAAGCACATTCTGTTAACGCCAACCTGCAAGCTCAGCATTAAAATGTCGTCAATAATGTGAGTGTGAAGTCCGAGACAAGATAAAAAAATGAAAGAAAAACTACAAAACTCACTCAACATTTTTATTGTCCACCATTGCGAAAAATATGCTTGAAAAAGTGCTTTTTTTCATTAATGTCAATTTAGGAGCTTTACTCTTAATCACATTAAAGGAATAACAGCATGACTGACAATAATCACAACGGCCCGATCGTAAACATTGATGGCACACCTATGATAGGTAACACAGGAGTCGATGTGCATGGCAACCCATTTGGCATTACTGAATCCGACACATCGACGTGTAATAGCAGCATAAGCGATGATGCTTGGTCATTGCCTAACGACACATTTAGCTGCGATTTCGACAGTGGATTTGGGGATGGTTTCTAATTATGCGCCGTCATCTAAACGACAAAACACTTGCCAAATGGATACCTTTAGTCCTTTTGAGCATTATCACCATCATGTGCTTTTGCTGGTTTATCTATACTGAGGATATGAATTGCCTTTTACCTCCGTTAATACTGCAGATTAAGTACGCCTTCGGTGTTTTAGCCTATGATAGACGTTATGCAAATACACCCGAGCCCGAGGATCCATGGGTGCGTTTTAAGTACATGATGTTCCGGTTTTGCTAAACATCAATGTAACTAACCAGACAAATTAGTGAATGACGCCTATAGGGCGGTTAAGGAAAAATGATGGAATTTTTACTACCAATTGCACTAATGATTATTGGCAGCATAGTGCTTGTGAAAAGATGTAAGCCAAAGAAATAGATAAGAAAAAACTCAGAAATCCATGACCATAGTAAGGAATCTGCCTAGGGTCTATTGCTCTTCCGAGAGTTATTTTTAGATAGCATGGCAAGAAGTTATAATTTGCTTTACCAAAAGTAACTATAACCTCAAGCCATGCAAAGACTCCACAGGCCGTGTTGATCACTAAGAAACAAGATCAACGCAGGCAGTAAGCCTACGTGGGCCATCGATAAAAAGCTGTTTCCAGTGGAAACAAACCCGCTGAATCGACCTGTTGCCACAACCCAGCGGTTGCCGCAAAGTCATCCGGCCGTTAAAACCGCGAACAATAGACATCAATGAGGTCGTTGTTTCCACTGGAAACAAGAATAGCCCAGACAAATAGCTACAGCTGATCACTAAGAAACTAGCTTGTTTCCAATGGAAACAAGAATAGCCCAGACAAATAGCTACAGCTGATCACTAAGAAACTAGCTTGTTTCCAATGGAAACAAGATCAGCGCAGGCAATAAGCAAACGAGGGCTATAGATAAAAAAGCTGTTTCCACTAGAAACAAACCCGCTGAATTGACCTGTAGCCGCAACCCAGCGGTTGTATCAAAGTCAATCCGGCCGTTAAACACCGCGAACAATAGACATCAATGAGGTCTTTGTTTCCAGTGGAAACAAGATTCACGCAGACAATAACCCAACGTGTGGGCCATCGATAAAAAAGCTGTTTCCACTGGAAACAAACCCGCTGAATTGACCTGTAGCCGCAACCCAGCAGTTGCCTCAAAGTCATCCGGCCGTTAAAACCGCGAACAATAGACATCAATGAGGTCGTTGTTTCCACTGGAAATAAGATTAACTCAGGCAATAAGCCTACCTGGGCCATCGATAAAAAGCTGTTTCCAGTGGGAACAAACCCGCTGAATCGACCTGTAGCCGCAACCCAGCGGTTTCCTAAAAGTCATCCGGCCGTTAAAAACCGCGAATAATAGACATCAATGAGGTCTTTGTTTCCAGTGGAAACAAGATTCACGCAGGCAAAAACCACCTTGGGCTTTGACAAGAAAGTTGTTTCCACTGGAAACAAGATTAACTCAGGCAGTAAGCCTACGTGGGCCATCGATAAAAAGCTGTTTCCAGTGGAAACAAACCCGCTGAATCGACCTGTAGCCGCAACCCAGCGGTTTCCTAAAAGTCATCCGGCCGTTAAAAACCGCGAACAATAGACATCAATAAGGTCTTTGTTTCCACTGGAAACAAGAATAGCTCAGACAAATAGCTACAGCTGATCACTAAGAAACTAGCTTGTTTCCAATGGAAACAAGATCAGCGCAGGCAATAAGCAAACGAGGGCTATCGATAAAAAGCTGTTTCCAGTGAAAACAAGAACTACAATTGAAAGGATCTTTAATCATCAAAGCAAGTTATTAAATAATTCAATCTCAACAGCACTCCAGTCTGGAAAGCGAATCGAACCAAACTGCCACAAATCCCCCTTAAAAAACTCTTGGCCCTTTCCTTCAACGTGGTCGTCGATAAGAATATCTCCCTTCAGTAATCCTTTGTTCGGAATGATGATAAGACGACTGACATATTCCATGCCTAAGTGTTGCTCTACCCAAATACGCTTCTCCATATAACACAATGGATTTTGCAGACTTGGCGCTGTGGCTATATAAGGTTCAATTTCTGGATGTTCAAGCATCTTTTTCATCACAGCAATGCCACCTATTTTAGGGGCTAAGCAGCTGAAAAAACCCAATTCAGCTTGAGGGTATGCCTGCTCAGGTTTCTGGAGTTTTTTAAAGGTTACAGCTTCTGTATAATTTACAAGCACATCGTCCATATCAACATATACGATTTTTGGCATAGCCTTACCATTCATAACAAAACCAACCTAAGTAACTGTATTAAAATATGATTATTATAATAAGACATCTGCATTCTCACAATATAGAAGAGTACGTTCTATAGAAGCAGTGTCTTAACTTACTTAAGAAAGTCAGGTAATGCACCCACTTGTCTTGATTTATCAAGTGTATTCACAGCTTCAAACCTTGAGCTATCCATCAAATGTGCATAACGTTTAGTTGTCTCAATCTGTTGATGGTTTAGCAGCTGACTAACCATATAGATGTTACCAGTCTGCATCATCACTTTAGATGCAAAATCATGCCGTAAATCGTACAGCCTAAAATTTTCAATTTTTGCCTCTTTAATAATCATGTCCCATGATTTTTTTATTGTGGTGAGCTGAAGCTCAGGATTAGCTGGCGATGGAAATAACCAAGCATCCATTCTGGTCTTAAAATAACTAGCAGATTCGTTATGAATGCCATGTTTACGCCATTCTTTTAGTGTCTCCAACGCCAGAGAATTTAAAGGAATTACATTAGATATTCCGCGTTTATCAATCGATTTTCGAATACGGAAAAATTTTGAGTCCAAGTCAACATCAGACCATTTTGAATTGAACAACGTACCAGGCCTAATTCCCGTCTCTTTGAACAAAATAATAAAAGGTGAAACATGATCCACAAAATGACAACTTTCGAGATGCGCTGGCGTTTCTAGCCTGCGTAATATCCTATGCTCAATCGTCCTAGCTCTTTGCTCATGTTTTAATGAGTTGCGCTGGTTAATTGCAGCATACAGCCTTAATTCCTCATGGTCAGATAGATAACGAATGACCTGATTATCGACTCTTATTCTAGGTAAGCTATACAGATCATGATCTTTAATAAGACCTTTTTCCTTTGCTAACTGGATACAGGCTCGAAAAGTGCAAATACCTTCTTTCATCGTTGAAGGACTCAACGTCCAAAGACTATCACCCGCAGCTAACTGCCTTTTCGTCAACTTTCGCTCTTTAGATTTCATCCACTGCCGTACCAAATCAGCATTAATATTACCGATAGGGCTATCTAGTAAATGCCCAAAATGACGTGAAATGATATCCACCTTCACCATTACCGTTTTTGGATTTTCATATCGTTTTGTCTCTACATATTCTCCATATAAAAAATCCCTAAGGGAAACACTACTCTCTCCACTTGCGGATGTTCCACGTTGTTTGTCGACGATTTTTATCCCTAGATTATTTCCTGCTTTAACGTGTTGTGCAGCCTTCAGAAGAACTTGAAAATTAGAATTGGTCAAATTGCCAAGCTTTATTGTTTTCAGCGCTGCAGAAAGCGTATCACGCTGCCTTAGATAAACACTCGCGAGAGATTCTCCTATCGCTGTAAGCTTTTCATTTTTCAATGTAAATTCAGACTTGTAAAGCCGAATTGAAAGACCTGCTATCTCATGACTATTTATAGCCAAGTATTTAGAATTCCCCGCCCACCAACTTTCTATGCTCTCGTGGAAAGCAGCTAGTTCTGCAAACGTAAATTGACTATTTAAATACACCTCAAACTCTTGGACAACTTTTAATCTCTTCCTAGTAGAAGAGACTCTGTAACCTAAGTAGGCCAAAAAACTTGATATAGATTGATTGGTAAACGCAATTTTTAATGTCTTATTCATGTGCTATCTCACTTCAATTTGATGAAATTTGATCGCACACCTATCGCACATGATACATGCAAAACAGTGCAAAACCATGCAAAACCCTAAGTTGCCAAAAATACAAAAAATATTTATTATCAACAACTTAACATGGTTTCGCGGGTCGGGTAAATCATTCAGGATCGACTCATAATCGTTAGGTCCACGGTTCAAGTCCGTGAGGGGCCACCACCCGATTCAACAAAAAAGCCCATTGATCCAATGGGCTTTTTTGTATCTAAAAACTGATCTCCGCTAGTTATCACACAATATCCGTGTATTTACACATTCCCCTCGCTGAACTGTTTTAAATTTTTAGCCTATTCGATGCTATTTAAATATCCATAAAATAGGCTCTTTGATAAGTGTTAAGCAGCAACACAATCAAAGAGCCTATTTAAAATCAATGAACTAATTCAACAAACCTCTGGTGCTAGGTTTTTAACTTGCCTAACTGCTCATGTTGCTGCTTCACTAAGTTTGCTAAAACTACACTGCTTTGCTGTGCTTCACCCGCAAGACGCGCAAGTTCAGAAGCCGAATCAGAAATGCCTGTAATATTGCGATTAACCTCTTCAGTCACCGCGCTCTGCTCTTCTGCCGCTGCCGCGATATGGGTCACTTGGCCCGAAATTTCTTCAATCTGACTCACCATAGAGTTCAATGAGTTCAGCGCTTGCTCAGTTTGAGATACGGCCATTTGTGCCCGTTCAGCGCCTTTATCTATGATGCCAGAAGCACTTTGAACTTCTTTTTGCAGTGCATCGATAAGAGTACTAATATCATTCGTCGAGCTTTGAGTCTTAGATGCCAGCGCACGGACTTCGTCAGCCACCACAGCAAAACCCCGTCCTTGTTCACCCGCCCTCGCCGCCTCAATCGCCGCATTTAGTGCCAGCAGGTTTGTTTGTGCGGCAATGGAGCTGATCACCTCAAGAATACGACTAATATTCATACTGCTGTCTGCGACTTTACTTACGGCCAGCTTAGCTTCCATTGACTCTTTAGACATAGTCGCCACAAAGCCCATCGCCTTAGTCAGACTTTCTTCACTGTGACGAATGTTGCGTGACATAGCTTCTGTTTCTGCAGCGGTTTGCTCAGACGCCTTAGCAACCTCAAGTGCGGTGGCACTCATTTGGTTTACGGCCGTTACCACACTCTCAATTTCACCATATTGACGATTGACACTATCACGCGTGAGCTGGGCAATTTTCGCTGAAGCTTGGCTTTCTTCCTGAGAACGACTCGCGAGGGTTTTAAGCTCGGCAATCAGGTTTTTCAGTTTATAAATAAAGGAGTTGAAACCTTTTGCTAACGCAATCAACTCTGCATGGGAGTCCACTTCTATCGATTGCGTTAAATCGCCATCAGCGCTTGCCAAGTGTTCTACACGGCCTTGGATCATCTTTAAGGGTGAAATAATGCTACGGATCACTAGGCTAATCGTAATCACAGCAGCAATCGACACGACAACACCGACCATGAGCAACAAACTTCCCAAGGAAGTTGCCATTTCATCCATGTCATTATTTAACACAATCGAACTCTTGTACGCCTGCGCAGTCGGCACTTGGATCACTAAGGACCACTCGGCATTCGCTAAAGGGATCTTAATTGGGTAGGCAACAATAATTTCATCATCGTTAACCATGTAACCCGAGTTCTTATGTAACGAGATGATTTGTGAGGCAATAGCTGGATTTATTGACTCAGCTAAAGGGCGTGCCTTTTTACTGTAATGACTTGCTGCAACCACTAAACCTCGGGTACTTAATAAGGTCACTTTTGCTTGCCCATCGTAGAGGCTCTTAGATAACTTATCGATAAGGGTTTGAAAGACGGGTAAGTTTAAATCAACACCGACCACACCGATAAACTGTTTACGCTTAAGCACAGGCACAGTTAGCGAGGTCATTAATGCTTTATTACCGGGAGTGATTTCGTATAAATACGGCTCCATTAGACAGGGCTTTAAGGTTTCTTTACCGCATAAATACCATTCTGCATCACGGATCCCAAATTCATTTAGGCTAGTAAGGTATTTTTCTGACGAATCTTCAACCTGTTGATGTGCAACAGTGCCATTGTCATCACGGGTATAGTAAACCTCTAGGGCGCCTGATGTCGTAACACTGTGGCTGGAATTAATATTCAGAAACTCAGTATCGAGCCCATCATAACCATTAGGTTCAAACTGGGCATACATGGAGGAAACTTGCGCATTCTTCTTAAGCACAGCCGCCACAGTGAGTTCTAAACGATCACGCTTTAAGGGAAGTTCTTCTGCCGTACTCTCCACCATACCGGCAAAAGAGTAAGGAATACGATAGGCTTCGTTAATAAATCCAGCGACCATTTCGCCATATTCACCGGCGCGGGCTTCGAGTTTATCCCGCGTTTCAGTTTGTAGGGTATTTTGAACTTGATCCGATAATTGCGCGTTTTGAGCCGACAGTGTCCACCATAAACTGATAGATAAAATAGCCACTATCGATAAAAATAATGCTGATGTAATCCACAACAACTTAGTACTGATGGACAAATGCTTCATCTAGTAAACTCCCAAGAGAACGACAATAGCGTAATTATTTTGATCTACTTTATTTTTATACTTTCTATACAGCATTAAAAATAGCACTTAGGGTAAGAATTACCAGTACTTAAGATAAAGAGTTGTCAATGGAATGTAAAACTTTTGAATGACTAAATCAAAAAAAGGCCAAATTCAAATAAATGAATTCAGCCTTTAATATCAAACACTATTCTTGATTGAGTCTAGGATTAGCGTCCCCACAACCAAGCGGCGCCACGCACCCCCGATGAAGCACCATAATAATTTTTAACAACAGGTGTGTGGCACTCTCGGCCAACCACATAGAGCGGCAAAATTTTCGGTAATTCGGTATAAATAGCATCGATGTTAGACACGCCGCCGCCAAGGACGATAACATCAGGATCCATCATATTGATCACATGGGCCAATGAACGGGCTAAACGATCAATAAAGCGGTTAAATGCTTGAGTTGCCAGCGGATCTCCCGCTTGCATCATTTGGGCAATTTCAATACCGCTGTCAGCAACACCGCCCGCAGCGCGAAAGTCGCGAACAAAACCCGTTCCAGATATAAACGTTTCGATACAGTCTCTATTACCACAAAAACACGTCGTGGTATTAAATTCATCGGCTTTCATCCACGGTAAAGGATTATGGCCCCACTCACCACCAATACCATTGCCACCGTCATGTACTTGGCCTTTAATTGCGATACCAGCACCACATCCCGTTCCAATAATGGCACCAAATACAACGGACTTTCCTGCGGCAGCGCCATCTACCGCTTCTGATACGGCAAAACAGTTCGCATCATTAGCAATTTTTACTTTACGATTTAATCGAGTCCCCAGATCCACATCAAGTGGATGACCATTGATCCAAGTTGAATTAGCGTTTTTTACTAGGCCAGTAAAAGGAGAAACAACCCCAGGAATACCTATTCCGATAGTGGCGGTTTGCTGCAGGCTGTCTTCGACTTCAGTTACCAATGCAACCAAAGCATTGACTGTCGCAACATATTCTCTCGGTGTCGGGATGCGTTTACGAAAGACTTCGTTACCATCGCTATCTAATGCGACTACCTCGATTTTTGTGCCACCAAGATCGATACCAATTCGTAACATTCATATACTCCGTTTAAATATATTTAACGCAAAGCGGTGCATTAACAACCTGATGCATATCTGCAACTGTAGAGACGCTGCTAAGTAGAACTTTTCGTTTTAAAGTGATCTACATTAGAATTTCCAAGCGCACTATGCCTGCTGGACAAACAGCAATCAACCTCAATGTATTTAAATACACCATAGCGCATACCCGCACATGCCATTATCTGCTTATCCGATAGTACTGCGAATGTTCCTTGATTTATCCGCAGCAGAAAAACTTGGATAAAACTGTCTCCGCTTAAATCCACCTTAAAATTGATAAGGTCATTTGTAACAAAGTCTGTTTTTGCCTATGTCTGCCATTGGTTTGAATTGGTTATCGCCTTATACTTTTGAGCTCAAATATTAAAACAACAATGTTGGAAGCAAGCGATATGACTATTGGGACTGCTCCGGTAAGTAAAACACATTCATTTATGACAGTGTCTCTTATCGAATTATGGGAACGCTTTGGTTATTACGGCATGCAAGCGCTGATTGTGTACTTTATGGTGCAGCGCCTTGGCTTTGATGACTCACGTGCAAACTTAGTATGGAGTGCCTGTGCGGCACTTATTTATGTATCACCAGCGATTGGTGGCTGGGTTGGGGATAAAATTCTCGGCACCAAACGCACTATGCTGCTCGGTGCGGGGATCCTCTCTCTGGGTTATGCGCTAATGGCCGTACCCACTGAAAATACGTGGTTTATGTTTTCAGCGCTCGGCGTGATTGTGGTCGGTAACGGCCTATTCAAGCCGAATGCGGGTAACTTAGTCCGTAAAATCTATGAAGGTGACGATTCTAAAATCGACAGTGCTTTTACCATCTATTACATGGCGGTAAACGTGGGTTCGACCTTCTCTATGTTGCTCACGCCTTGGATTAAAGATTACGTTAACGCCCAATATGGCAACGAATTTGGCTGGCACGCGGCCTTTGCTGTGTGCTGTGTCGGTATATTGGTGGGGTTAGGTAACTATGCACTCATGCGTAAGAGTCTAGTCCATTACGGTTCTGAGCCAGATACTCGCCCAGTGAACAAGAAAAACCTCGCGATTGTATTGGGTCTATCCGCATTGTCGGTTGTCGCTTCAGCCATTATTCTTGAATACGAAGCTGTTGCGCGCGTCTTCGTTTATGCAGCAGGCGTAGCCGTATTGGCAATCTTCTTCCACTTGATCCGCACCAGCGAAACCAGTGAAAGAGCTGGACTGATTGCAGCACTGATCCTTACCGTGCAAACTGTGTTCTTCTTTATTTTCTATCAACAAATGTCAACGTCACTCGCGCTGTTTGCCCTGCGTAACGTGGATTGGGATTTTCAAGTTTTTGGTACCCACTTGTGGACTTGGTCACCTGCCCAGTTCCAAGCATTAAATCCATTATGGATTATGGTATTAAGTCCAGTACTCGCATGGAGCTATTCGTGGGCTGGACGCAATGATAAAGACTTTTCTATCGCGGCGAAATTTGCTCTCGGTTTTGCCGTTGTGGCGATTGGCTTCTTTATCTATGGCTTTGCGGGCCAATTTGCCGTCAATGGTAAAACCTCTTCATGGATCATGATCTGGGGCTATGCCTCTTACTCTTTAGGGGAATTGCTGGTGAGTGGTCTTGGACTTGCCATGATTGCTCGTTACGTACCTGCACGCATGGGCGGCTTTATGATGGGTGCCTATTTCGTCGCATCAGGTATTTCCCAGTATTTAGGCGGTGTGGTTGCTAACTTCGCCAGTGTACCCAAGGATTTAGTCGACCCACTGCAAACCTTACCCGTATACACAAGTCTGTTTAATAAACTAGGTATAGCCGCTGTGGTCTGTACCTTTATCGCACTTGCGGTATTACCTCTGATGCGTCGCCTGACTGAGACTCACCATTCACATAGCAATGCGGCTGATCATGATATTAATGAAAGTGCTGCAGCATCGCTACGGGATGTGAAAGCCGAGCAGTAATGCTCGACTGACAATAGCGATTTATCTATTGCATAACATTAACTGCCGATAGCCCTGCTATCGGCAGTTTTTTTATCACTTCATTCAACATCGTTTATACCCTTATATTGCTACTCATAGCCAAATGAGCTTTAGCGAAAGTCATGCAATCCCACTGTGACTGGCTTAGCGCTGAGTTGCTGAGAATAAGAACTTCAGTTCCACATTATCGGCCCTCATACAGGGATGACTTCACCGTCTCGATTTGTTACAAAGAAAGTATGAACTCGGACGCACTCGGTTTAATAGCGCTGCTCAAGTACAAACTCAAATTGACATGACTAATGAAATAACGAAGGGAAAAGAGTTAGCCGTTCAAGCTTGAGAAGCACGGAACTTAGCCCCATATCAATAACACTGAATACCTTTTATTCATCAAGACTGAGCCGTTAACGCTTTTTCTTAGCAATGAGCCTAGCTAGCAATGCAACAAACAATACGCCTAACACAGTTAGCGCCTCTTGTTGTTGCTAGCAAAAACGGCAGTCACTTGGAGACACTATGTCACAACAGACATCAATATTGGCCGATATTCCCTTCTCGCTATTGGAACTCGCGCCCATGCGCCAAGGCTCAACCGTGGGTGAAACGCTGCACAGCAGTTTGCAGTATGCCAAGGAAGCCGACAGACTCGGCTTTAATCGTTTTTGGTTTGCCGAACACCATAATATGCCCGGTATCGCTAGCGCGGCGACCTCGGTATTAATTGGCTATATTGCTGGCAATACTCAGCGTATTCGCGTCGGCGCGGGTGGGATTATGCTGCCAAACCATGCGCCTTTAGTGGTCGCCGAACAGTTCGGTACCCTTGAAAGCTTATATCCTGGTCGAATCGATTTAGGACTGGGCCGCGCGCCCGGCAGCGATCAAATTACCAGTCGAGCACTGAACCGTGATACCAGTCGCGCCGAACAATTCCCCGAAGAAGTCAGTGAATTACAAACTCTACTTGGCCCTTACAATGGTCGCCATGCGGTGCGAGCGATTCCCGGAGAAGGCACTAATGTGCCAATTTGGTTATTGGGCTCGAGTCTCTTTAGCGCACAGTTAGCGGCGCAGCGCGGTTTACCCTATGTGTTTGCGGGTCACTTTGCACCACGTTTTCTCTACGATGCGATTGAAATCTATCGCCGCGACTTTAAACCTTCTCAAGTGCTTGATAAGCCGTATGTGATGCTTGGCTTACCGTTAGTTGCCGCCGATACAGATGAAGAGGCGCAATATTTGGGCACGACCTCAAAACAGCGCGTGCTGGCACTTATCCGTGGTCACGAGTTATGGCTAAAGCCACCGGTTAACACTATGGATGGCTTATGGAGTGTGCAAGAAGAAACCTATGTCGATAATTTCTTAGGTTTATCCGTTACTGGTGGCCCAGCGACGATTAAGCATCGTTTGGAAATGATCGTAAAAGAACTCGGCGTGAATGAGTTTATTTTTACCAACGACTTGTATGACCTTGATAAACGCAAAAAAGCATTACAGATCCTAATGGAGATTAAAAAGTAGCGATTCAGTAACCGTCATAGGTACTAAAAGTCACTGGCAGTAAAAACAGCCAATTCCAAAACAATCGCCCCCAATAAAAATCCCGCCGAAGCGGGATTTTTATTGGGCAAAGCTTTTATCTAAAACTGTTTTTATATCAAAGTGATATTAGCTTTTCAGTACGGCATTAAAGCTGGCGTTAAGAATACCAAGGCCTGCATCAATTTGTGCATCCGGCGCCGTTAATGGCACCAAAATACGCAGCACATTACCGTAAGTACCGCAAGATAATAAAATCAATCCACGGTTACGAGCTTCAGCCAACACTTGCGCGCAATAGTGCGGTGCAGGTTTACCCTCTTCCATCAATTCGATGGCGATCATAGCGCCTAAACCACGCACATCGGCGATTTGTGGATGTTCGACCTGCATCACATTTAGGGCAGACTTAATGCGCTCACCAATGGCATTAGCCCTTTCTAGCAACTTTTCTTCTTCAAACACTTCAATGACAGCAAGCGCAGCGGCGCACGCTAACGGATTACCACCATAAGTACCGCCAAGACCACCGGGACCCACTGCATCCATGACTTGGGCGCGGCCGGTAATACCCGAGAGTGGAAAACCACCCGCAATAGATTTAGCAAAGGTCGTGATATCTGCAGCAACCCCCATTTGCTCCATAGCGAAGAAAGTGCCAGTACGGCCCGCGCCTGTTTGCACTTCATCGGCGATAAGCATGATGCCTTCACGGTCGCATAGTGCGCGTAAACGTTGCATAAAAGCGGGCGATGCGGCGTAGAAACCGCCCTCGCCCTGCACTGGCTCTAAAATAATGGCGGCGATATCACTCGGCTCGGCATCATTTTTAAAGATACGTTCAATCGAGGCCATAGCATCATCATCGGACACGCCATGCATTTCGCACGGGAACTCAGCGCGGAACACATTCGCCGACATCAGCCCCATACCTTTACTGTAAGGCGCGACTTTTCCGGTCAATGCCAAAGCCGCAATAGTGCGACCATGGTAGCCCGAGGTAAACGCAATCACACCAGCACGTTTGGTATAGGCACGCGCCACTTTAACTGCGTTTTCAACCGCTTCTGAACCACTAGTGAATAGTGCCGTCTTCTTGGCAAAATCCCCAGGAACCAGTTGATTGAGCTTTTCACATACTTGGATATAGCTCTCGTAGCCGAGCACCATAAAACAGGTATGGGAAAAATTATCCAGCTGAGCAGCAACCGCCGCCTTAACCTTAGGATGAAGGTGGCCCGTATTGAGCACGGCAATGCCACCCGCAAAATCGATAAACTCGCGACCTTCAACATCCCACACAGTCGCATTTTCGGCTCGGGCGGTAAAAATAGGGTGAATTTGCCCGACACCACCCGCAACTGCGGCTTGGCGACGTGCCATCAATGAATCATTGGTTGTTGTCATTTAGTCTTCCTCACTCGCCAAATCGGGCCGTATTAAACGGACATACAGATATATTTAATTTCTAGATATTCTTCGATACCGAACTTAGAGCCTTCACGGCCAAGCCCTGAAGATTTCATCCCACCAAAGGGCGCGACTTCCGTCGAAATCAAGCCAGTGTTGACCCCAACCATGCCATATTCCAAGGCTTCGGCGACTTTCCACACCAATGAAATATCGCGGCCATAGAAATAGGCGGCGAGGCCAAATTCAGTATCATTAGCTTGTTTAATCACATCGTCGACATCGCTGAATTTAAACAGCGGCGCGAGTGGACCAAAGGTTTCTTCGCGGGCAACAAGCATGCTTTTATCGACATTGGTGAGCACGGTTGGCTCGAAGAAATTACCGCCAAGATCATGAACTTTGCCGCCCGCGATCACAGAGGCGCCTTTAGCGATAGCATCGATAAGGTGACTCTGCACTTTTTCGACCGCAGCGGCATTGATCAACGGGCCCGTAGTGATGCCCTCGTTGATGCCCTCTCCAACCTTAAGCTTGCCAACAGCAGTGCTAAGTTTTAAGGCAAACTCGTCGTATACACCGTCTTGCACATAAATGCGGTTAGCGCAGACGCAGGTTTGGCCGGCATTACGATATTTAGCTATCATGGCGCCTTCGACAGCGGCATCGATATTGGCATCGTTAAATACGATAAATGGTGCATTGCCGCCAAGCTCTAGCGACAATTTTTTTAAGGTAGGCGCGCATTGCGCCATTAATTTAATACCGATATTGGTTGAGCCCGTGAAGGATAATTTACGCACTATGGGATTAGCACACATTTCATTACCAATCTGCACCGCATCACCCGTTAACACACTAAATACGCCCGCAGGAATACCGGCACGCTTAGCGAGTTCAGCCATCGCTAATGCGGTAAAGGGTGTTTGGTGCGCAGGTTTTACCACCATAGTGCAACCCGCAGCTAACGCTGGAGCGGCTTTGCGGGTGATCATCGCAGCAGGAAAGTTCCACGGCGTAATCGCGGCAGTTACACCGACAGGCTGCTTAATTACCATCAAGCGTTTATCCCCTTGATGCCCAGGAATGGTATCGCCATAAATACGCTTCGCTTCTTCGGCAAACCACTCGATAAACGAAGCGGCATAGGTTACTTCACCTTTCGCTTCTGCCAGCGGTTTACCCTGCTCAGTCGTCATGAGCAATGCTAAGTCATCACTATTTTCATTGAGTAATTCAAACCAACGCCTTAACTTAGCGCCACGCTCTTTGGCTGTGAGCGCTCGCCATGCAGGTAAAGCCGCTTCTGCCGCCTTAATCGCCATTTCAGTTTCAACTTGTCCCATATTAGGAACGTAGCCAATCACGGCATTGGTTGCGGGATTAACCACCTTTAGCGTGTCACCAGAAACGGCATCACACCATTGACCATTAATAAAAGACTGTTGACGTAGCAAACTCGGATCATTTAATTGCACAAGGATTTCCTCGTATTGTGAAGCTACCTAGCTTCTTAAAAGTGATGATGTTAGAGACCCAGTTTGTCTCTTAACGTGTAATACCAAGCTCCGATAGCACTAAAAGGGACGCGAAGTGCGTGACCGCCGGGGAAAGGATAATGTGGCAATCCAGCAAAGGCATCGAAGCGCGTGGCTTGGCCGTTGAGCATTTCGGCCAGTAACTTGCCCGCCAGATGGGTATAAGTGACACCGTGGCCACTGCAACCCTGTGAATAATAAATATTTTTACCGATACGGCCGACCTGTGGCAGACGCGATAACGTCAGGAGGAAGTTACCTGTCCAGGCATAATCGATTTTCACATCCTTTAATTGCGGGAAGGTTTTGAGCATATTCGGAATAATGATGGATTTAATGTCCGCCGGATCGCGGGCGCCATACACCACGCCGCCACCGTAAATCATCCGCTTGTCGCCAGACAGGCGGAAATAATCGAGCAGATAGTTACAGTCTTCGACGCAGTAATCCTGTGGTAATAAGCTCGCCGCCAGATCGGCACTCAATGGCTCAGTGGTAATGACTTGCGTACCGCAGGGCATAGATTTCGCCTGCAGCTCTGGCATTAACTTACCTAAATAGGCGTTACCCGCCACGACCACAAATTTGGCTTTGACGCTGCCCTGCGCCGTATGCACCACTGGGCTATCGCCCTCATCGACACTCAGCACTGCTGAGTCTTCAAAAATTTTACCGCCGAGGGATTCAACCGCGCGCGCTTCGCCTAGGGCTAAATTAAGCGGGTGAATATGGCCACCGCTTTTATCGAGTAGACCACCGACATAACGCTCAGTATTTACCACACCGCGAATACCTTTAGCATCGAGAAGTTCGAGCTGATTAACATGGCCGTGGCTTTCCCACAGTTGTTTTTGATGGCGTAGATGGCCCATTTGCTTTTCGTTCATCGCGGCAAACACGCCGCCATCTTTTAGATCGCATTGAATATTATACTTAGCAATACGATCGCGGATGATTTGCCCGCCCTCAAAGGCCATTTGGCCAAAGAGTTTACCTTGTTCTTTACCAACTGTTTTTTCAATAGTATCAATGTCACGGCTATAACTATTAACGATTTGTCCGCCATTACGGCCCGAGGCGCCCCAACCTATGCGAGCGGCTTCTAACACCACCACACTCATGCCCGATTCTAATAAATGCAGCGCGGCAGAAAGGCCTGTATAACCTGCGCCAATCACACAAACATCGGCTTCAATCGATTCCTGTAGACGCGGACGTTCAACCTTATCGTTGGCCGATGCCGCATAATATGATCCAGCGTGAGCTATGGCAGACATGTTGTTCCCTTGAATTCTAATGTTCATTATTTTAAACAGCCATCACATCCTACACCTTCATAAAACGAAACACTAGCCAGAAAAGCGCAATAATTTACATTTTGTTTGATATATCAAACACGAGATTATTTTTAGCTCAGTGATTCAATTCTGGTGATCTTGAGTAACAGGACTAGCCTGCAAAGCAAAGCGGGTGATGGGAGCGGTGACAAATATCAAGGATGGCTTTGGCAATACCAAAGCCATC
Source organism: Shewanella sp. SW24 (assembly GCF_025653395.1). NCBI lineage: Bacteria > Pseudomonadati > Pseudomonadota > Gammaproteobacteria > Alteromonadales > Shewanellaceae > Shewanella > Shewanella sp. SW24. Next base: position 43,178 of record NZ_JAKKSH010000005.1, on the reverse strand, counting down.
CCAAAATTAAGCTAACTAGTTCATTGGTGTACGGTCGCGTTTCTCTGCCCGTCTTGCCATATACCAAGAAAGGAAAGCGATGAGTGAAACACACAGTATGATCAGCGTCGCTAAGGCATTGATCTTAGGAGAAACCCCTAAACGTACAGAAGAGAACACCACCATAGGCAAGGTCGTTGCACCAGGGCCTGAGGCAAAACTTGCGATCACTAAATCGTCTAAGGACAAACTGAATGACAACAACCAACCCGCCACCAGCGCCGGCGAAATCATAGGCACAGTGATCAAGAAGAAAGTCTTGAGCGGTGTTGCCCCTAAGTCCATTGCCGCCTCTTCGATTGACATATCAAGCTCGCGCAATCTTGAAGACACCACCACAGCCACATAGGCAGCACAAAATGTTGAGTGTGCAATCCACACTGTCATCATGCCACGCTCCCTAGGCCAGCCCAACAAATCTGCCATGTGCACAAACAGTAAAAGCAAAGACAGACCAGTGATCACTTCAGGCATTACCAGCGGTGCAGTAATCATGTTCGACAGGGTCAGTTTTGCCCATGAACGCTTAAAGCGTGTCATCACAAAGGCTGCCATAGTGCCGATAATGACTGCCATAGTTGAGCTATAAAACGCTATCCGCAGGCTGGTCCATACTGCATCTAAAATCTGTTGGTCTTGAAATAACTCGCCATACCATTTAGGTGAAAATCCGCCCCATACCGTCACTAATTTAGAGTCGTTAAAGGAATAAATCACCAGCACTAACATAGGTGCATACAAGAAAAACAAGCCAAACCAGAGCATCACTGAAGAAAAGCTTAATTTTTTCATAGGTCTTTCTCCAAACTACGCGCCTGATAGCGATGGAATAAAGTGATCGGAATAATCAATAAGCCCAGCATCACAATCGCCAGTGACGAAGCCACAGGCCAGTCGCGGTTATTGAAAAACTCTTGCCATAACACTCGACCTATCATCAAGGAATCGGGACCACCGAGTAGCTCTGGGATCACAAACTCACCCACGGCAGGAATAAACACCAGCATAGAACCAGCAATCACACCACTTTTTGACAGCGGGAAAGTAATTTTCCAGAAGGTATTCAAACGGCTTGAACCCAAGTCAGACGCAGCTTCAATCAAACTCATATCAAGTTTCACTAAGGTGGCGTACAAGGGCAGAATCATAAAGGGTAAATACGCATAGATGATGCCGATATACACGGCAATATTGGTATTGAGGATCTGTAACGGCTCAGAAATAATCCCCAACCACATCAGTGAATTATTGATAATACCAGTGTTACTTAAGATCCCCATCCAAGCGTAAACACGGATTAAAAATGAGGTCCAAGAAGGCAACATAACTAACAGCAGCAGCACGGTTTGCAACCGCGCAGGGGCACGGGCAATGGCATAGGCCATTGGGTAGCCAATAATCAAGCAGCCCAAGGTCGAAATTAACGCCATTTTCAATGAGCTGAGATAAGCCATGTAATATAGCGAATCATCGAGCAACATCAAATAGTTACCCAAATGCAGGAAGATATTTAATACATCGTCAGCATATTGGAATGTTGCTTCATAGGGCGGGATAGCAATCGCCGCCGTCGAAAAACTCAGTTTAAGGACAATCGCAAACGGTAAGGCAAAAAACAGCAGCAGCCAAGCGTAGGGAATACCTATGGTCCAGAAGCGGCCCTTAAGCCACTTTAATTTAATGGGTTTCTTCATGATCTCAACACCACGCCACTGGTGTCCTCCCAACTAATGAACACTTCGTCATCCCATGTGGCATGATCGGCGCGGCGTTCACGGTTAGTCATACTGCACTGTACGATTTGACCATTCTCTAAACGAATGTAATAGACTGAAATACCGCCTAAATAAGCGATATCATGCACGATTCCTTTTGCCCAGTTGTACTGACCTTCAGGCTGTTCACGGCTAATAATGGTCTTTTCGGGACGCACTGCTAACCAAACATTCTTATCTTCAACGTTAGTCGTGACGCCATAACCGACATAGAAAGGTTGGGCCAAATCATTGGACTTAATGATCAAATGGTCGACTTCATCTACTTCAATCGCGCCACCAAACAAATTCACAGTACCGATAAACTCGGCAATCATACGACTGTTCGGGCTTTCGTAAATATCCATTGGCGAGCCAGTTTGAGCAATCCAGCCATCACTCATGATCGAAATTCGACCAGCCATTGTCATGGCTTCTTCCTGATCGTGGGTCACCATCACACAGGTCACGCCGACACGCTCAAGGATTTCAACCACTTCTAGCTGCATTTGGGTACGCAGTTTTTTATCCAATGCGCCCATAGGCTCATCGAGCAGTAATAATTTAGGTCGTTTCGCCAATGAACGGGCCAGTGCAACACGCTGGCGCTGACCACCGGATAACTGATGCGGTTTACGCTTACCGTATTGCTCCATATGCACGAGTTTCAGCATATCTTGCACACGCTGTTCAATTTCGGCTTTAGGCAGCTTATCTTGCTTCAAACCAAATGCAATGTTTTGTGCCACTGTCATGTGGGGAAACAAAGCATAGGATTGAAACATCATATTGATGGGACGTTCGTATGGCGGTAAATCGGTGATATCTTCCCCATCAAGGAAAATACGGCCAGAGGTGGGCTTTTCAAAACCCGCCAACATGCGCAGTAGTGTTGACTTACCCGAGCCTGACCCGCCAAGTAAGGCAAAAATTTCGCCTTTATTGATAGTTAATGACACATCGTCGACAGCCCGCACGTCATCGAATAATTTGCTTACCCGCTCAATCTTGAGCAGTACTTTTTCTTGCGTCTTTGTTGTCGGTTTATTGGTGACGCTCGAGGTGATTGCCATAGTACTTCTCCACCCGAAAATGAGGCGTAGATACGCTCAAACTCTAGGTTCAACACGATTAATGAATGAAAAGTGGTTAAACAAACTGTGTCAAATCCTATACGTGGATTAACTATGCATAGGATTGGACATAGAAGTTTGCCAAGCTGGGGGCAAGCTAGGCTTGCCCCCTATCGACTATTGTCCTGATTTCACTTTGGTCCAAACACGGGTTAATACGCGCTGAATTTTCAAAGGACGAATTTCACCAATATAAAGTTTGTCTAACACTTCTTGTGGCGGATAGATCGCAGGATCGGTACGGATAGCCTCATCAACCAGAGGTTGAGCGGGATCGTTGGGGTTAGCATAGGCCACATAGTTAGAGATAGGCGCTATGACTTCTGGACGCAGAAAATAGTTAATCAGCGTGAGTGCATTATCGACGTTCGTTGAATCAGCTGGGATAGCTAACATATCGAACCACAGATTGGCACCTTCTTTTGGAATGGAGTAGCCGATCTTATTGCCATTTTTTGCTTCTTCAGCACGGGCCTTCGCCTGGAATACGTCACCGGAGAAACCGTAAGCGACACAAATGTCACCGTTTGCTAAGTCAGAAATATAACGTGAAGAATGGAAATACGTCACATAAGGACGAATTTTTTCCAGTAACTCACCCGCTTTTTCATAATCTTCAGCCTTAGTGCTGTTAGGATCTAAGCCTAAATAAATCATCGCCTGTGGCACCATGTCGTCGGCAGAGTCCAACATAGCAAAGCCACACTTAGAAATTTTTTCAGCGTATTTAGGATTGAAGATCAGTTCCATTGAGTTAAATGGCGCATCTTCCCCCACAGCGGCTTTCACTTTATCTATGTTGTAACCAATGCCATTGGTTCCCCATAAATAAGGCACGGCATATTGGTTACCCGGATCGGCTTTTTCAAGCAACTTCATCAGGGCTGGATTTAAATTTTTAAAATTAGGTAACTTAGCGCGGTCTAAAGGTTTGAAAGCACCCGCTTTGATTTGCTTAGCGAGAAAGTGGTTAGAAGGTACAACGATATCGTAGCCACTACGACCAGACAGTAATTTAGCCTCAAGCACTTCATTACTATCAAATACATCGTAAATTACCCTAATGCTCGTTTCTTTCTTGAAGTTTTCTAAGGTATCTTCCGCGATATAATCTGACCAGTTATACACGCGAACCACTTCTTCCGCTTGGGCCACTGCGCTCGCAAATACGCTCGCAGTCACCAGCGCTAATGTGGTCATCTTATTAAATAGCTTCATGCTTTCTCCTTTCTCGGGTAGCAGAACTGCTTAAGCAAATTCTGACATTGTGTCACCGGGCTGCCCGGATATTGTTGTTATTTTCGACCAATGCTACACCTTAAAAACCGCATCGGCAGTCTCTACGGCATGATAACCATGCCTACTTTATATCTTGCTGCAATTTGTTAAGTATCAGGTTTCGTGCCAAATTTTCGAGGCATCGGTATTGCATTAACACTCAAAAAAATAGACTAGATATGACACTGCTTGTACATTTTGCAACATTAAGGCAAATGCCTCAAGTCCCTAAGCAATCGCAAAAAAACACTTAGATAAACACATTTTAAATATGACTAACAATTAGTTAGTAACGCTAGCAAGCGAACAACCTAAAATTGTTAAGCCTATTTTACTTCCCTTGCAGACAAGCAATGGAATTGAATAATCACTTTAACGGACAAGCCATTAAAAACCATCATATTATTTAACAAGCGAGTTGCACCAGTTAAGTGCAACCTCGCTAAAACAGTGCACACATCAGTATCATTATGGCCAACGTTAACCCCTTATTCCTTGGGTTAACGCGGCAACACGGTCAGTGCAATCAATCCAAAACATTACACAGTGAGTAATAGGAATTCACGTTCCCATGAGCTGACAACACGGCGGAAGTTTTCAAGTTCAGCCTGTTTTACCGCCACAAATCCAGTGGTGAAGGATTCGCCTAAATATTGCTTACAGGCATCACTTTCTTCCATCGCCGCTAATGCTTCCTCTAATGTCAGTGGTAAACAATGGGTATTATTGCTACGACTTTCATTGGCTTTACCTTGCACAGGAGTCGAAGGTTTTAGCGACTCAACCATGCCGATATAGCCACACAACAAGCTCGCGGCAATCGCCAAATAACAGTTAGCATCGGCGCCGGGAATGCGGTTTTCAATGCGACGGTTTTGTGGTGAAGATTCTGGAATGCGTAAACCACAGGTACGGTTTTCATCGCCCCATTCTAAGTTTACAGGTGCCGAAGTGCCGGGGAGGAAACGACGAAACGAGTTCGCATTTGGCGCCATCAGTGGCAGCAACTCAGGAATGAATTTTTGTAGGCCTGCAATATATCCCAAGAATAGCTTGCTCTTAGTCCCATCTTCATTGGTGAAAATATTCTTGCCCGTCTCTTTATTGATCACGCTTTGATGAATATGCATCGCACTGCCAGGTTCATCCGTCACGGGTTTTGCCATAAAAGTGGCACACACATCGTGCTTCAGCGCGGCTTCCCGTAAAGTGCGTTTAAAGATAAACACTTGATCAGCTAAAGATAATGCGTTGCCATGGCTGAAGTTAATCTCCATCTGTGCGGGACCATCTTCATGGATTAAAGTATCGATATCTAAACCTTGAAGCTCACACCAATCGTACATGTCTTCAAACATAGGATCGTATTCGTTGGCAGCATCAATAGAGAATGACTGGCGACCCGCTTCGGGGCGGCCTGAACGACCAATTGGAGGCTTTAGGGGTAAATCGTGGTCGTCACTACGACGAGTCAAATAGAACTCCATTTCGGGAGCGATAACAGGTTCCCAGCCCTGTTCGTCATAGAGAGACAAGACTTTTTTCAATACGTTACGTGGTGAAAGCTCAATAGGATTACCCATTCTGTCGTAGCAATCGTGGATAACCTGTGCCGTGGCTTCGATGGTCCAAGGCAACATAAAAACGGCATTTTCATCGGGTACACAAACAAAATCGATGTCGGCGGGATCGAGCAAACTGTAATAAATCTCTTCGTCGACAAAATCACCGGTCACAGTTTGCAACAACACACTTTCGGGCAAACGCATGCCTTTTTCATCGAGAAACTTATCGACTGGAGCAATCTTGCCGCGGGCGATGCCAGTCATGTCACTGATAACACATTCGACTTCTGTGATTTTTCGTTCTTTTAAAAAAGCGATTAGCTTATTCATTATTATTTCACTCGAGTTGTAGCCCTACGTCGGCATGCATCACCGAAAGCATTGAAAATGGAGAGGTAAAACGGATTCTCGCTCACCTTCCACTCTGGATGCCATTGCACACCGAGGGCAAATTCTTTAGTACCAATTACGGAGAAAGCCTCCACTAACCCATCTGGAGCATAAGCTTCTGGCCGCAACCCAACACCCAGGCGCTCCACGCCTTGAGTATGTACAGAGTTAATCTCTGCAGAGTTACGGCCCCAGGCCTCGTAAATAAGCCCCCCGGGCTCAACAGTAATACTGTGAGAAGCCCCATACTGCACATCTAAGGATGTGGTTTTATCTTCTCGATGTTCAATAAAGCCACCCACCTCATGGAGCTTCTGATGCAAACTGCCACCAAAAGCCACATTCATTTCTTGAAAACCGCGACAAATACCTAATACAGGTACCCCAGCAGCAATAGCAGCGTGGATCAGCGGCAAAGTTGTCGCGTCACGTTTAGGATCATGGTGTGTACCAAGCTCACTCGGCTGGCCTGCATAAAGATGGGGTTCTACATTAGAAGGAGAGCCAGTAAACAAAATACCGTCAAGACGATCTAAAATAGCGTCTATCGGTAAATCGCCACCTAAAGATGGGATCACTAACGGCCAGCCTTTCGCGCCATTAACTACGCCTAAAAGGTATTTTTCACCAACAATATTAAAGGGGTGTGATCCCAATTGTTGATTGCATGCAATAACACCTATGAGGGGTAAATCGGCTGACATATCTCACCTTTAGAATTGATTTTACTAGCATAACGAACACTTTGCCTTTAAATGTTCATTTTTTCACACAGTACACCGAAATTTAGCACTAGGCAAGAGGTTAAACACTTGTTAAAGGTTATTTAATCCACTTATTCTTAATAAGCATAAATAACATGTAGTTAAATGTATATTTACCCCATTTCTCGCTAATTCATGTATATAAACCAGCGGTTACACCAGCATAAAGCTCACTTTTTACAGGGTAAATTAAACCGTATTCGAACCAAATTTGAACCAATATTATTTACACAAAGAAGAGGATACATAACCAATATGACAGGGTTAGAAAGTAGGTAAATACGCAGGAATGTTGAATAACAGTATTACGCCACTCACTTTTAGCTAATAAGTGGCCTAATATGTTGAATAATAGGGTAAGTTAATGACTTAATTAGAAGTTTGCAGGCGTAGTCGCACTCACTAGGCGACAAGGTTCATCGAAGGGATTGCGGAATCTATGGGGCAATTCACTGTTAAAATAATAACTGTCACCCGCTTCCAAAATATACACTTCATCCCCAACAGTGAGTTCGAATTTACCTTCTATCACCATAGCGGCCTCTTCACCTTCGTGCTTTAGCATCTCTTCACCCGTATCTGAACCGGGTGGGTAAATCTCATTCATCACTGACATTGCGCGGTTCGGGTAATCACGGCCAATCAGTTTAAATTCAAGTGGTCCAGTACCGATATTCAGTAATTCATTGGATCGATAGACGACCTTTTGCTCACTATCCGTTGAGGCTTCAATGGAGAAAAAGTCCACTAAAGACATCGGGATACCCGACAGCACTTTTTTTAAAGAGCTGACTGACGGGCTAACACTGTTTTTCTCGATCATTGAAATCGTACTGTTAGTCACACCAGCACGTTTGGCTAATTCTCGTTGAGATAAGCCTTTCATTTTTCTAACAGTTTTGAGGCTGGCTCCAATATCCAAATTTCACATCCCCCTAAAGGCTCGGGTCAATCCCGATAGATGACGAACAGGTTGTTCAGGATAAACACCATCCAGAACGCATTTTCGCCCAAAAAGCGCGTGTTTTACTGCTTTCATTGTATTCTACATAAAAAGCGTGTTAAATAAAACGAACACTTTTTTGCGTCATGGTTAAAAGTGTGATGAGTATACTGAGACAAGTCCAATTTACAATAAAAACAATTTTTGGGAGCCATAATGGCAAGCAAACCTCCAGTGCACAGCGAACAGTATCCACACTCTTATTATGTTGATACTGCTAAAGAAATTTATGCGCACCCACAACTAGAAGGCAATATCAATGCCGATGTCTGTATCGTGGGCGGCGGCTTTAGCGGTATCAATACCGCCATAGAACTCGCACTGCGCGGTATGAGTGTTGTGCTGTTAGAAGCGAGGCGAATTGGCTGGGGCGCATCGGGGCGTAATGGCGGCGAACTCATTCGCGGCATAGGCCATGACCCTTCGCAATTTCAAAGTGAAATCGGCACTGAAGGTGTTCAAGCAATTCAACAGATGGGCTTTGAAGCCGTCGAAATTGTGCGAAATCGCATACAAGAACACAGTATCGACTGTGATCTGCAAATGGGTTATTGCGACTTAGCGGTAAAACCTCGTCACATGGATGAGCTTGAAGAAGAATTTAGCGCACTCAAGGCCATGGGTTATCAGCAAGAAATCAAGCTGTTAACTAAGCCACAATTAGGTGAAGTCATAGGCTCAGATTTTTATCAAGGTGCGCTGGTAGATATGGGCAGCGGCCATTTACACCCGCTGAATCTTGCTCTGGGTGAGGCACGCGTCGCCCGTAATCTCGGCGCTAGGTTGTTTGAGTACAGCGCTGCTGAAAAAATCATTCAAGGCGCCAAACCTAAGGTCATTACCGCTAAGGGCGAAGTCACATGCCAATACGTAGTGCTGGCGGGCAATGCCTATATCGGCCACAAACTTAATAGCTTTGTAGGGGGGAAAGTATTACCTGCAGGCAGTTATTTATTGGCGACAGAGCCCTTAACTGAGGCCCAATGCGCGAGTATTATCCCGCAAAACATGGCCTTCGCGGATATGCGAATTGCCCTAGATTACTTTCACTTATCGGCAGATCGTCGTTTGCTGTTTGGCGGCCTTTGTACCTATTCGGGTAAAGATCCGAAAGACATTGAAGCGGCACTGAGACCGAATCTTGAGAAAGTTTTCCCGCAATTAAAAGGGGTACGTATCGATTATGAATGGGGCGGCATGATAGGTATCGGTGCTAACCGTATGCCACAAATTGGTCGCCTTCCTGATGCCAATAATATTTTTTACGCCCAAGCCTATGCGGGACATGGTGTGAATGCCACTCACATGGCGGCAAAACTGCTTGCCGAGGCCATTTGCCAACAGGCGGGACATTTCGATGTGTTTGCTAAAATCAAACACATCACTTTCCCCGGCGGCCCAACATTCCGCTCACCTATGCTCGCTGCAGGCATGCTGTATCACAGATTTAAGGACTTGTTTTAATTCGCTTGTTACGCCTTGCCCACAGGATAAAAGGGATAGATCCAAGATAATGCACGACTAAAGCCACCAACACACCAAAGCCAATACCACTAGAAGTTAAAGGTATCCCTGGCTTAAAGTTGCTGATGGTTTTCTCAAGATAATCAAAGCGAACAGGGTTAAACATATAGGCAGTTTTCTCAAACAAATTGCCCGTATTAAAGATCGCCACGCCCTGTGTTAACGCTTTATAAAGCGCCAGTGTCTGTACCTTTTGCTCCGCGTCGGCACGCACACTTGGCTCCTCATTTTGCTGGTGGCGGGCAATCATGGCATCAACATCGGCGTAATGATATTCCTTAGCCGTTGCCTCGTAACCTTCTACCTGCCATCGAGTCGATTCATAAAGGCCTGATAAAAATTGCTGATAATGATCAGCCAGTTGTGGTAACTGTAAGGCAATCACTAAAATAAATCCAAATACCAACTTATCGATCAATCTCGCTATCAAAGGTTTCTCCTTGGCATTTAGCCAAACGACGTAGAAGTCACATGATGTTCAACAAAAACCACGCTAACTTAATTAATCTACAGCACTAATTTCAATGGTGATACTCAATTAACACTCTATCGGCAGATCGTTACGGCTGCCCCAATCCGCCCATGAACCGTCATAGAGGATGGGATTTTTATGCCCCGCGGCGACCGAAGCTAAGATCAAAATACACGCCGTAATCCCGGAACCACAGCTGAATATCCGTGCGGATTTATCCGCTGCTAGCCCTTGATAAATAGACTGTAGCTCACTGACCGTTTTGATTTTATTACCATCGAGTACTTGAGCGAAGGGTAAATTAACCGAGCAAGGAATATGCCCAGAGCGCACACCGGGACGCGGCTCACTCACTTGACCTAAAAAGCGTGGCGCACCACGGGCATCGACAATCGCCGTTCCGGCATCTTCAATTCGTGATAACACGGCCTCGGCATCCATCACAAGCTCAGGGTGGTATTGCAACACATCCGCCAAAGTATCGATATCCGTCGGGCCATAATCGACGCCTTTCGCTTGATAACGCGATGAGGTAATGCGGTCTTCTTCAATCCATTGAGGCAAGCCACCATCAAGCACATAGACTCGATTAAAGCCCATGACTTTAAAGGTCCACCACGCCCGTGGAGATGAATAAATGCCTTGGTTATCATAGATAACAATAACACTGTCGACCTCAATCCCAAGTTGAGCTATCCCTTGGCTGAACTGCTCAAACGTCGGCAAGGCATGAATTTGGGTTGAAGTCTTATCGCAAAACACATTTTCCAAGTCGAATCGACGTGAGCGCGGAATGCAAATAGGCTCATCGTAAACTAGGGGTTCTTTACCAATAACGGTTTCCATACTGGCATCGAGTAAGACTAAATGGGGATCGGTGAGGTGTGCTTCGAGCCACTGCGTACTAACAAGTGGGTATTCCATAGCGGGTCCTTTTACTGTTATCCAAATCTGCCGATAGTCTCTCACCAAATGCCGTAAAGCCCAAATATCAGCTTAACAAATTGTCTGCTTTGGGATTTTATTTAAAAGCGCCGACTCGGTTTTATGCGCTCAATTATTAGTGCATTCAATCATTAGATTGCAGCGAAGCCGTGTTTTGAAGAGAGTGCTTTCAAACTGCTCATTTTTAATGATGCCGCTTTCAAAACGATCCTGTCGATATGGCCGTGTTCGAGATAGCCGTTTTCGCAAAAGTCCTTTTCGAGACAACTGTTTTCAAAATAGCCGCTATTTAATGACTTCTATTTTCACGTCAATCAAGCCAGAAGAAGTATTGCCTATACTACTGAACGCCGATTTAGACAGATCAATAATGCGGCCACGCACGAAAGGCCCTCTATCATTGATTTTCACAATCACACTTTTGCCATTATCGACATTGGTGACCTTAACACTCGAGCCAAAGGGTAACTTTTTATGCGCTGCTGTCTTTAATTTATGCTGGTAAAGTTCACCGCTGGCCGTCTGCTTATTCTGATGTTTATCCCCATAAAATGAAGCCTGACCAGCTTCCGTGAATCCCACCCAGTTTCCATTCTCACCCGTCTGCAGTGAAGAACAGCCAGCCAAAAAACTTAACAATGCCAGCACAGCTAGTTTGACGACATTGAACTGCCTAATTGGGTTTTGAAGTGCATTCACATGACACCCTCTCTAATGAGTGAACGCTTTGCTGACGAGCGAAAGGCTCAGCAAAAGTCTCGGGGAAAATAACCAACAACCTTAGATGGCAAAGCTCAAGACCTGCATCCTAAAAGATCAAAATAAGAAACAATAAATTTCCACGAGGCTACAGCAGTTGCACGCTAAAATCACGTATTTACAGGTGAATGCTCTTACGTTGAGATAAAATATGCAGTCATAACGAGGCTTTGTTTCCTAATTTAGATCGGTAAACAAAGCCCTAACGAGTTAACACTTCATGGATAATCTCAAATTTGGGTTCTTTACCACTTGGCCATGTAGGTTTCTTTATGGGGTTTTCAAAGGTGGTCAGCCAAATATCAAGATCACTGGAACCAGACAAACAACCCATAAACATAAAATACATTCCACTATTTATCATGTGACGGGCAAACTGAATAGCGTCTTCAAGAGTGCCCTCTTCCCAGTTATGTGTGAACGTTTCATCATCCCATACCCATTTAATGGGGACTCCACTTTCATCACAAGCGAAGAACCTTACATTTCGATAACCTTTACTTGCTGTTTTTAGAGAATTTATAAAACTTTCTCTGGTGTTATCGAATCTTTTTTTGAACTCTTCAATATCTAGATCTTTGCTAATAAAGTTCTTCATACTTGCCCTAGAGGTAAATACTACCAACGGTATGACATAACCACACACAAAAAAGTCTATCCAATGAGCCCAGTGACTGATGTCGTTTAGCTCTGTTAGAAGCTAATTATGCCAAAGATTAGTATTCATTGCTGCCATTATGAAATAACCTAATTTCGATACATTTTATTTCTTTTTTAGAGGAAATTAATTGCTCCACCAACCAAATATAACCGATTTCATATAGCTTATTTTGTAGGGAGAACAAATCATCTTCTGGCATATTGTCTATATCAAAATTTAATAATTGATACCAATTAAAGGCTTTAAATTCTGAAACATCCTCAAACTCACATACTGCGGTTAAAAGCCATGCGCCATTCATCATAGAGGCTATGTCGACAAAAAAATCGCAATATGCCTCACCTTGATTCTTACAGTAAATCGCATATTCCCTAACAAGTTCCATAAAATCAGATTTGTAACTATCGAGAGCTTTACTGACGATTGCCCCAAACTCTTCTACGTTGTTCATACTTGTCTTCTTATTCAATGATCTAAGCACCCTATAATATCACAAATAACTTACAACACTTTTCACACTATGCCACTACACTATGACTAAATTCATTAATGGTAATTTTTGAAAGCCACAAATTTATAAGCGATAACTTACGATATTTATGAAGCAGATAAGAATGGAAGTAAATTGAGATATTAATGGGAGTGTTTAAAGTCAATATTCTATCGGGTATAAATGAGCAACAACATTACGAATCAAGACGGTAACATTTTATTTACGGTAACAGATGCAGATTTTACAAGTGAAATCTGGCTTAGAAAAATGGGGACGCCTTGAGCTACAAAAAATAAAAAACCTCTTTCCATGTAATATGAAAAGAGGTTTTAGTATTGAGCGAAAGCGGCTCCTTCTCTTATATAGACAAAAAAAGAGCGGTTATAGCACGATCCAAGTCGCTTTCAATTCTGTGTATTTGTCGAAGGAGTGCAGAGATTTATCTCGGCCATTACCTGACTGTTTATAGCCACCGAATGGCGCTGTCATATCGCCGCCATCATAATGGTTGATCCACACCATGCCAGAGCGCAGGGCTTTAGCGGTTTTATGGGCCTTGCTGATATCCGATGTCCACACGCCAGCGGCTAAACCGTAAATAGTATCGTTGGCTATCGATATCGCCTCTTCCATGCCATTAAATTCAATAACAGATAACACAGGGCCAAAGATTTCTTCGCTGGCAATTTTCATTTGGTTGTTTACGTTAGAAAATACCGTTGGCTGCACATATACACCGCCCGTGTCGGCCATAACTTGGCAGCCACCGTGAACTAAAGTTGCACCTTCGTCTTTACCCGCTTTGATGTAACTGAGTACTGTATCTAACTGTTGTTTATCCACAACGGCGCCGCTCACAGTGGCGGGATCGAGTGGATGCCCCGGATGCCATGATGCTAACTCCTCAGCAATAAGCGCGATAAGCTCATCTTTCACCCCAGATTCCACCAGCAAACGCGAACCTGCGGTGCAAACTTCACCTTGGTTGAAGGCAATGGCTTCGGCCGCAGCAACAGCGGCGGCTTTTAGATCTGGCGCGTCATTAAAGACGATATTGGGGCTCTTGCCTCCCGCCTCTAACCACACGCGTTTCATGTTCGACTCACCAGCGTAAATCATTAATTGTTTAGCAATTTTGGTGGAACCTGTGAACACCAACGTATCCACATCCATATGCAATGCTAAGGCTTTACCTACGGTATGACCAAATCCTGGCAACACGTTTAATACGCCTTGTGGGATCCCAGCTTCAATGGCGAGTTGCGCCATGCGGATAGCCGTTAAGGGTGATTTTTCAGAGGGTTTTAACACTACACTATTACCCGTGGCCAGCGCGGGCCCGAGCTTCCAACACGCCATCAGCATTGGGAAGTTCCACGGAACAATCGCGGCCACAACCCCCACAGGCTCACGGGTGATCATGCCAATTTCATTGTGAGCCGTTGGCGCAAGTTCATCGTAAATTTTATCAATCGCTTCGCCAGACCAGCGAATCGCACGGGCAGCCCCCGCCACATCCACCGCTTTGGAGAAACGAATTGGTTTACCCATGTCGAGGGTTTCTAACAGCGCGAGTTCATTGGCATTTTCTTCCAGTAACTCGGCGAAACGTATCATCACTTGTTTGCGCTTTACCGGAGATTGCTGCGACCAAACACCAGACTCGAATACGCTGCGGCCATTAGCAACCGCAAGATTAGCATCTGCAAGATCGCAACTCGCCACTTTTACCAACAAGCGACCATCAATAGGACTAATACAATCAAAGGTGTTACCCGAAACGGCATCTTGGTATTCGCCATTGATAAACGCCTTACCATTAATAGACAGGCTGGCAGCCAGACTTTCCCATTCGCTGCGTTTCTTCGGTGTGCTCATGATGACCTCTTAATCATTCGTATAGGTGTGGTTTATCGTTCATCGACAAGAAAATAGTGGTCTGTGACGACTTTAACGCAAATGCTAAACATCATCACAGTCATAATCCGAGTTTCAGGTTACGCTGTTTAAGCAATAAAATTCAATATTTTTTACAAAAATAGCTTTTTTGCCACAAATAACTGCACACGGCTCTTCCATGTTCATTATTTCTAACATAGCATAGCAAATATTAGCCACCCTAAAACAAGACCTGAAAATACAGGACAAGGTAGACACTATGGCCGATTTGCCGCTCAATTCCTCAAGCGCACCCTCACTTGAACATTTCTGGATGCCTTTTACCGCCAACCGCCAATTCAAAGCCAGTCCGCGGTTACTCACCAAAGCGGAAGGCATGTATTACACGGATATTGATGGTAATAAGGTATTAGATGCCACCGCCGGTTTATGGTGTTGTAACGCAGGCCATGGTCGCAAGGAAATCAGCGAAGCGGTCAGCAAACAAATTAAAGAGATGGACTACGCACCCTCCTTCCAAATGGGTCATCCTATTGCCTTTGAACTTGCCGAGCGGTTAGTCGAGCTCAGTCCTGAGGGATTGAACAAAGTCTTCTTTACTAACTCAGGTTCTGAGTCCGTCGATACTGCGCTTAAGATGGCACTTTGCTATCACAGAGCCAATGGTCAAGCCTCACGCACCCGCTTTATCGGGCGCGAAATGGGTTACCACGGTGTCGGCTTTGGCGGCATCTCTGTGGGTGGGTTAAGCAATAATCGCAAGGCATTTAGCGGCCAATTACTGCAAGGCGTCGATCACTTACCGCACACCTTAGATATCCAAAATGCGGCATTTACCCGTGGACTCTCACACTTTGGCGCTGAAAAAGCCGAAGTATTAGAACAACTAGTGACCCTGCATGGCGCCGAGAATATTGCCGCCGTGATCGTTGAACCTATGTCGGGTTCAGCAGGGGTGATATTGCCGCCACAAGGTTACTTAAAACGTCTACGTGAAATCACCAAAAAACACGGCATCCTACTGATTTTTGACGAAGTCATTACCGCTTTTGGCCGCGTTGGCGCCGCTTTTGCGAGTCAACGTTGGGGCGTTATCCCAGATATAATCACCACGGCTAAAGCCATCAATAACGGCGCCATCCCTATGGGCGCAGTGTTTGTGCAAGATTTTATTCACGACACTTGCATGCAAGGCCCTAATGAACTGATTGAGTTTTTCCACGGCTACACCTATTCAGGTCATCCCGTGGCCGCGGCTGCGGCACTTGCCACCCTATCAATTTATGAGAATGAGCAATTATTCGAACGTAGTTTTGAGCTTGAGCGCTACTTTGAAGACGCCGTGCACAGCCTCAAAGGGTTGCCGAATGTGATTGATATCCGCAACACAGGCTTAGTGGCGGGGATTCAATTCTCCCCTAACGCTCAAGGCGCGGGTAAACGGGGTTACGGCGTGTTTGAACACTGCTTCCGCCACGGCACTTTAGTGCGAGCCACGGGAGACATTATTGCCATGTCACCACCACTGATTGTCGATAAACGCGAGATTGACCAAATGGTTAATAGCCTAAGCGATGCCATTAACGCCGTTGGATAATAGCACTAGCTGTTCGTTCCACTCTCACATTTAACACCCCGCTGCGGCGGGGAACTTCAAAGGTTAACTATGCTCAAGATCACTCACTTTGTTAATGGTCAGCACACCCCTACCAGTACCAGAACCCAAGATATTTTTGAACCCGCCACGGGTGAACTACGTGGCCAAGTCTCACTCGCAAGCGAAACTGAAGTGGATGAAGCCATCGCAATCGCTAAAACCGCCTTTGAAACCTGGTCGCAAGTCACGCCGCTCAACCGTGCTCGAGTGCTGTTTAAATTCAAAGCCTTAGTCGAGCAGCACCTAGATGAAATGGCGCAGCTTATCACCCGTGAGCACGGCAAAGTGATAGACGATGCTAAGGGCGAGTTGATCCGTGGTCTCGAAGTGGTCGAATTTGCCTGTGGTATTCCGCACTTGCTTAAAGGTGAACACACCCAGCAAGTCGGTGGCGGCGTCGATTCTTGGTCAGTTAATCAAGCTTTAGGTGTTGTCGCAGGCATAGCGCCCTTTAACTTCCCCGTGATGGTTCCCATGTGGATGTTCCCAATCGCGATTGCCTGCGGTAACACCTTTATTATGAAACCCTCGGAAAAAGACCCAAGCTCGGTGATGCGGATTGCCGAGCTGCTTAAAGAAGCGGGTCTTCCCGATGGCGTGTTTAACGTGATTAACGGCGACAAAGAAGCCGTCGATACCTTACTCACCCATAAAGATGTGCAAGCGGTGAGCTTTGTCGGCTCAACGCCGATTGCTGAATACATCTACAGTACAGCCTCTAAACATGGCAAACGCGTGCAAGCCTTAGGCGGCGCGAAAAACCATATGTTACTCATGCCAGATGCAGATTTAGATCAAGCCGTTAGCGCCTTAATGGGTGCCGCTTACGGCAGTGCTGGTGAGCGTTGTATGGCAATTTCAGTCGTACTCGCGGTAGGCGATGTGGGCGACGCATTAGTGGAAAAACTGCTACCGCAAATTCAAACCTTAAAAGTCGGCAACGGCCTGACGCCAGAGATGGAAATGGGGCCACTGATCTCCAAACAGCACCTTGCCAAGGTCACCCAATATGTTGAAGCCGGTGTTCAAGAAGGCGCAGCGCTGCTGGTCGATGGCCGTAAACTGAGTGTTGAAGAAAATCCACAGGGTTATTTCCTCGGCGCCTGTTTGTTCGACCACGTCACGCCTGAAATGAGCATCTACCGCGAAGAAATCTTTGGCCCTGTGCTGGCGATTGTGCGCGTGAAAGATTACCCAACGGCGCTTGAGCTGATTAACCGACACGAATTTGGTAATGGCACGGCGATTTTCACCCAAAGTGGTGAAGCGGCAAGGCATTTCTGTCACCACGTGCAAGTCGGTATGGTTGGAGTGAACGTGCCGATCCCAGTACCAATGGCGTTCCACAGTTTTGGCGGTTGGAAGCGTTCATTGTTTGGGCCGCTGCATATGCATGGCCCCGATGGCGTGCGTTTTTATACCAAGCGTAAGGCAATTACTGCCCGCTGGCCCGTGGGTAAACA
Organism: Shewanella sp. SW24; assembly: GCF_025653395.1. Taxonomy (NCBI): domain Bacteria; kingdom Pseudomonadati; phylum Pseudomonadota; class Gammaproteobacteria; order Alteromonadales; family Shewanellaceae; genus Shewanella; species Shewanella sp. SW24. The sequence goes on along the minus strand of NZ_JAKKSH010000005.1, from coordinate 25,379 downwards.
GACTCAAGCTGAGTTTGTGATGCCAACGATGAAATAGCCGAATGTCAGCTCAACAAGGAAATCGCAAATGACTGTGAGTATCAACGCCATTATTCGCTTTGCTACGGCGCAAACACCCGTCGAAACCTATCAGTTACCGGTGGAAAAGTTGTTAGTAGGCAATCCAACTCAAGGGCTAGAGAATCATTATTCTAGCCCTTGTGATCAATTTCACAGTGGAATTTGGCAAAGTGAATCAGGCGCTTGGAAAATAAACTACACTGAATACGAGTACTGCGAAATCCTCGAAGGGATGAGTGTTATCACAGATCTTCAAGGTCAATCGCAGACGTTCACTGTGGGTGACAGGTTTATCATACCCGCGGGTTTTCAAGGCACTTGGGAAGTCGTGGAGCCCTGCCGCAAGGTTTACGTCATTTTCGAACAAAAGTGAGATCGACGAGGCTGATGTTAGCCTCAAAAAAGCTAAGTTATCTTAGCAATAACTCGCCATGAGGTCACAGCAACGGGTTTTCCTAGGCTGTTGTTTGGCAAACCAACGGATGCACTGGCGCGATTGAATAACCATGGTCGCCAGTAACACGTCCGAGTCAACAAAGAAAATGGGAGAAATACCGTGCATAATAATCTGAAAAAAAAACGGCTGGTACAGCTTGTCGGACTCGCGCTAACCACGACCCTATTCTCCGGCATGGTCGCCGCCGAAGTGACTGGGGAAATTAGTCTTACTAATGACTATCGTTTTCGCGGCGTATCACAAACCGCTGGCGATCCTGCCCTGCAAGGTGGTATCGATTGGAGCTTCGATTCGGGTTTCTCTGTCGGGGCTTGGGCAAGTAACGTGGACTTTGATGAGCCAGGTTATAACGGCCCAGCGATCGAATACGATTTCTATGTCGCCTATGGTGGTGAGATCAACGAAGCTCTGACCTACGACATCACCCTTAACCGTTATAACTACTCAGGCGAGAGTGATATAGGTTATTTCGAAGTGATTACGGGTATGGAATTTAAGGGCTTTCGCCTAGCCTATTGGTTTACCAATGATTACGGTGGTACTGATTTAGACTATCACTATGCCGAGCTTAACTATTCCCATGAATTTGTTGAAAACTGGAGTCTCGATCTGCACTACGGCTATAACGTTGGTGATGCATTAGATGACGGTGAAGGTTTTGATAGCTACTCAGATTACTCCATTGGTGTATCGACTGAATTGGCAGGCTTTGGGCTTTCTCTCGCTTGGTTAGGCACAGATCTCAGCGGTGACCAAAAAGTCTCTGATGGTGCATTCAAAAACTCAGATACCGTACTTGCTAGCGTAAGTTACGCATTTTAATTTCGCCTTAGGTTAGATTAACTAAGACACAAAAAAGCCCTCATCATCGAGGGCTTCTTTTTAGCTGTTCAAACAGACTTGACTACCAACTACGCATTTTATGGCCTTTCACCGCGTAGAAAAGGATGAACAAGTAGCATGGCAACATCACAATATAACCACCCTGCATGCCCATATCTGTCGCTGAGCTCATTAACCCCCAAGACACTGGACCAAAGGCGCCACCTGCAATCCCCATGATGAGAAGCGCAGAACCTGTACTGGTCAATTTACCCATACCAGACAAAGCTAGCGGCCACACCGCAGGCCAAACAATCGCATTAGCTAAACCAAGAAAAGCAATCATCAACAAAGTATCGGGCAGCGCCACACCGCCAAAAGGCACTAACAAAACATTAGCAATAGCGTAGGAATTATTGTCGCCAAACAAAATACCGCATGTCAGTAACAAACCCAGAATAGCCGACACCATCAAAGCCTTAGGCTGTGAAATAAAACGAGGAATTAACAGGATACCTAAAGAATAACCCAACACCATACACACCATAGTATAGGAAGTCATAACACCGTATGACTCTATGCCTAAAGACAAAGCAAATGTACCAATGGTATCGCCAGCAATAACCTCTACAGCAACATAAACAAACAGCGCTAACACGCCAAACGCTAAGTTAGGGTGAGATAATGCCGCTTTAAGTTGCCCTTTATCAGTATTTTCAGCAGCTTCATCTTCATTCAACAACTCTGGCAAAGGTGATTTTTTTACCGCGAGCGCTAAAATACCGATAAAAATGGCCATGCCTAAATAGGGGAATACTAAACCGTCAGCCATTTCTTCAATTTGTACTTGAGTTAGCTCAGTACCAATACGGTCTTTAAAGCTGTCTAAAATCAACGCCGAAAACACCAAAGGCGCAATCACACCCGCACCTTTATTCAAAATACCCATCACACTGACACGGGCGGCCGCAGATTCTTCAGGCCCCAAACGCACCACATAAGGGTTAACCGCAGTTTGTAATAGGGTTTGGCCTGCGCCCATCACTAATTGGGCGAAAAGGAATAGGGCAAATATTTGTGTTTCCGCAGCAGGGATAAACAGTAAGCCCGCCAACATCATCACGCCCATGCCTATCGCCATACCATTCTTATAGCCGACTTTGCGAATAAGCCAAGCGGATGGCAAGGCAGTAAAGGTCACGGCAATGTAAAAAGAAAACAGGATCAACGACGCTTGAAAGGGATTGAGTTGCAATATTTGTTTCAAATAAGGCATCAAAGAACCATTCAACCAAGTGGCGAATCCGAGGATGAAAAAGAGAGCGGCCACTATGGCCATGGGGAGAAAGCTGCTTTTCTGCTGGCTTTTATCGAGTGTCATTTCCATAAACCTGCTTCTTATAGTAATTAATTATTTAGGTGATAACGGGGTTTAAATTAATGCCTAAGTTCCCGAATATCCGTATCGCGACTCGTCCGCAATGGCTAATGTTATCATCCAAACGCACCATTGTTTCAGTGATGTTAAAACAAATAACACAAAAAGACAACGCTGTCATTTAATAAATTCTCGCGAATATTCCCTCGTAATCATTAATTAGCCGACAACTAGTAGAAATACCAATCACATAAATATCTAATCAGTTCAGAGCCTCACAGGCATCTCAATCCAAGGCGCATTGACGCTGAAATGGTTATTCCCTTTTAAGTCAATGCAACACCGGAGTGGGATGCCTGTGTGGCTCCCGAAGGGCGGCTGATGTTCACTACATGGCAACGCGCTTTATACTGCGTTTAAGGTTTTCGACAGAGCACCACTATGCTTTCAAGCCTTCGCCTTGTCTAAAGCGCGTTGAACTCCCGCTGAATGAACAGATATTTAATACGATGGGTATAAGTAAGTGATGACTCACATCCAGAAAATAATGTAAAAAAAGCCGCAGACACTGAGTGCGTGCGGCTCAAGCAATTAAGCGAACAGATTAAATTCTGACAAAAATATTGCGGCGATACATCCAATATAACACCAGCCACTGCACCGCAAGTAAGCTGATAACTGCAGCTAACGCTTGAGCGCTTTCAGGCAAGGCCATCACTAAGCCGCCAAACACGCTTTGGGCGACATATTTCCAATCCACTAAACTCGACGCTAGGTAAATAATGATGGCGTTGGTGCCAATCACCACAAAGAAAAATGCGGTTTTTTGCCACTTAAGCACATCGACTAATGCATAGAATACCGCCAGCAGGATCATGCTCCAGCCCGACGTCACCAGCACAAATGAACTGGTCCACAGATCTTTATTGACCGGAATAATAAGATCCAACAGCCAACCTAAGGCTAAGCAAGCACCACCCGCTGCGGCGAGTAATCCCACTTTGACCCACTCACCTTTAGGATGGAATTTAACAATAAAGTGGCCGACAAACACACCCGCTAACGCATTGACTATGGCGGGGATGGTCGACAGTAAACCTTCAGGATCGGGCGTGCGCCCCTGATAGCTTATGCCGGGTAGTAAAATTGAATCGACATAGGCATTGATGGATTCCGTTGGCGAGAGCACGCCCGCCTGTCCACCTGAGAAAGGCAACCAAAGTTGCATTGCGCCATAACCGAGTAAAATGCCCAAGGCGACAATAACTTGCGTTCGTAGACTCGTATGCCACACCAGTAATGCGGCAAAGAACCATGCAAAGGCGATTCGGCCTAACACACTGGCATAGCGAATTTTTTCAGGATCGGCAGGCGCGCCCGTACCCCAACCGTGATTGTATAAAATGCCCAGTAGCAGCAATAAAAAGAGTCGTTTAATCCCATGCCGATACACAGGTAATCGATCCTTCATCAGTAATTTATCTAAACGTTTGGGAGATAAACCTAAGGCCACACCAGAGAGGAAAATAAACAGCGGAAAAATCAAATCGTAGAAGTGAAAACCATGCCATTGGCTATGGTGCATTTGTTCATCGCCCCATTGCCAACCTGCCCAGCCCGTTAAAATAAGCAAGCCACCAAACAGAGCCTCACCGCCCAAAATCCAAAACATATCGAAGCCGCGCAGTGCATCCAGCGACATCAACCTAGGTTTATTCACCTTTACTGGCGCAATTGCGTTTGTCTGTGTCGTCCCCATGCCATCATCCTTTATTATTGTTATTAAAAGTTTTTATAAAAGTTGAGCAAAACTAATACGGTACAAAACTAATACTGAATAAAATTAGTGCTGTACAATAAAAAAACTTAGCCCCTGTCATCAAAATACGACAAGGGCCAATTGTTACACATCACCTCAACTACGAAAGCAATTTAAGGGTGTCCCCCTATTGTCTGTCCTGAATAGACGGCTCGTCCCGCAATGTAGTTTGCCTGCACTTTGTTCTGCGCATCGAGCAAGACAAAGTCAGCCCTATGTCCCAGTGCTAAACGGCCAGCCTTATGGTCAATCCCGAGGAACTGCGCGGGATATAACGCCGCCATTCTCAAGGCTTCCGCCAAAGGTAAACCCAACAAGTTGACGGTATTATTGACCGCAGTCGCCATATCGAGCACACAACCCGCCAGCTCACCTGTCACGGCATTTAATCTGTCGCCGACTCTCAGCACTCGAGTACCAAAAAGCTCGAAGCTAGTCTCATCGTCCATACCGACAGGCGGCATAGCATCAGTGACTAACATCATTTTACCTCTCGGTTTTGCCCTTAGTGCAACCTTTGCCGCAGCGGGATGCACATGGTGACCATCAACAATCAAACCACACCAAGCGGTTTCACTCTCAATCGCCGCGCCAACCATGCCTGGCTCACGGGAGCCCAGAGGAGACATCGCATTATAAAGATGGGTAAAGCCCGTCGCGCCTGCCGCTAATGCCGCAACCACAGTATCGTAGTCGGCATTAGAATGACCCAAACACACCTTCACGCCCGAGGCGACAAGCGTGCGGATCACCTCTGGCGACACATTCTCAGGCGCAAGTGTGACCACTTTAATCCCCAGATCTTGACGACAAAATACCGCGAGTTCAGCATCGGTGATTTCGCGAATAAAACCCTGCGGATGTACACCTTTTTTAGGCACAGATAAATGTGGTCCTTCAAAATGCACCCCTAAAACGCCAGCGCTACCTTTGACTAAAGCCTCGGCCACAGCATCGGCCGCATTGGCCATCACGCTGACATCATCGGTGATAAGCGTGGGTAAAAAACCTGTCGTACCAAAACGCGCATGGGCACGGCCGATAGTTTCAATGCAATTAACACTCGGATCGGCATTGAATAACGCCCCGCCGCCACCGTTCACTTGCACATCAATAAAACCTGGCACCAGCGTTCCGGCTTGGCGGATTTCCTTCGCGCCAACAACCGTATCAAACGCCAGAATGTGCCCGTCTTCAACAGTCACAGGCACATCTTGATGGAAATATTCACCATCAAAAATACGCTCGGCGATCAAGGTGATTTTCATCGCAAACCTCTTTCAATAAATAACACGAGTGACTTAAGTCTTAAATTAACTGCGCTGGCTTAGCTGAACAGGTTTAATCGTGCAGCTGCTTAATCGTGCAGCTAAAAGTCCGCTAAATCTAATCCGCAGCACCTAAACCTTTAAAACGTTGGCGGCTTAGAGCGTTTGGGTCACTTTTTTAAGGCCAGCAGGTTGATCGGGATCAATACCGCGGGCAATCGCAACCGCAGCCACATCGATATAGAAACGTTGTAATAAGGCTAACGGCGCCACACGTGGGTGAATGTCCGTCGAGGTTTGATTCAGATGCACTAAATCGGCGCCGCGTTGGCTCACATTTTCAATCTGTTCGATATGGCTAGCGTAGGATTCATCGCCAATACACACATCGACGATAGTGAGTTTTTTCTCAACTAAAGTGACAGGGCCGTGGAGGAACTCGGCGCTGCTGAACGCTTCGGCATGGATTGAACACACTTCTTTTAGCTTAAGTGCGATTTCCTTAGATACCGCATAACCTAAACCACGGCCGAGTACGACTAAGTTCTTCACGTCGGCAACGGATTCTGGCGTGAGCTGCGGCTCAGCGTCCACCGCCGTTTGCAGCGCTTGGGGTAAAGACGCTACGGCGCTAGCGAGCGATTCGCTTTGAGTCCAGGCGGCGGCGAGTTGTAAAATCGCCGACAACGTTGCGAGGTAACTCTTAGTCGCAGCAACGGCTTTTTCTTCACCTGCACGTAAAGGCACAACGACATCGGCGATATCTTTAATCGGTGCACTTTCATCATTCACTAAGGCAACACAGAAAGCACCGGCATTTTTTGCCATACGCGCCTGCGCCAAAATGTCAGGGCTACGGCCAGATTGTGAAATCACAATGACTAACGCGCCTTCGAGTTTCAAGGTTTTACCATACACACTCGCCACTGAAGGTGCGGCGGCGAAGGTCGGTACACCCGCTTCAATTTCAAATAAATATTTAGCGAACACTCCCGCATGATCCGATGAGCCGCGACCTACTATCATCACAAAACGAGGGGCGAAGGCGCGCAGTTTCTCACCTAACTGCTGCATGATGTCAGCGTTAGCTTCTAATTGACCCGCAATTTTTTGCGGTGCAGTGCGTGCTTCTTGTTCCATAATAGTGTTTGTCATGTCTTTTACCTTCACGTTCAAATACAGGATTTGGCTTCAGTGCCTATTTGCACTGACAACGACTTATTAAATTCTTGCTGAGCAAAATACATAGCACCGAGTTCGGGTGGTGCTAAGGTTTCTGAAATTTTGGCGACCACATCGGCACCGAGCCAGGCTTGTAAAGGCTCTGCAAGGCCACCGATCATCGAAAAACGCACCGGATTTAGGCTAAATAGCTTACGCGCCATGTCGCTAATATAATCTGCGCCCTCTTGTACTATCGCCGTCGCGACCGCGTCACCTTCACTGGCGCAATCGAGCACACTTCTGGCTAATGCGGCATAGCAACTTGATGATTTACCGGCTAGATTTTCGACAATGCCGAGCGCATCGGTGACGTTAAAGTAGCTCAGCAGCATATCGGTTAATCGGGTTGGTACGGCAAAGCCATCGAGTGCTAACAGCACGTGTTCCGCAGCTTTTAATCCAAGCCAAGCACCGCTGCCCTTATCACCTAATGCAAAACCATAACCGCCAATACTCAAACTGGTATCACCAACATGGGCATAACCGCAAGAGCCTGTACCCGTGATGATCACCGCGCCATCGGCACCACGGTGGGCACCAATACAAGCCGTATGCAAATCGGTAGTGACATACATGGCTGCAAAAGGATGCTGCCAGTTGATCACGTCTTGATATAACCGAGGGACATTTACGCCAGCAAGACCAAGACCCGCCACCAGCAAGTGACTATCGCTCTCGTTCATGCCCGCATCCAGCAACGCCAGGCGAGTCGATGCTTCAATGGATTCAAATGTTTGTGTGAGACCATGCAGTGGATTTGCGCGTCCAGCAACACCTGTCCCTAAAACGGTACCGTCTGCGCAGTAAATGGTGGCTCGACATTTACTGCCGCCGCCATCTACACCTATAAACAGTTGTTGATCTTTTGTCTGGACTAACCCCATGACACCCCTCTTCACCTATCAATGCAGCGCTACCGTTGCTTATTATTTGCCGTTAATACAGCGCTCAACTTTAGTTAACTCAATGTTACAGCAAAAATGACAGCGTTGTCATTTAGTTTTTAAGTGATTTATGATCTAAAATCAAATTTAGGCAATCACTGACACAGAAAAACAAAAAGGCTGTATTTTATCTTTAAAATACAGCCAGATATAAAAACGATTTAGTTAACGATTAAACTTCGGCCTTTACGAATACCATCGGCCGCAATGGCTCGGATCTCAATTGGTGCAGTGACCGCCAATCCCGCTTGATAAGCTTGCCATTGGCCATTGAGGCTACGGTATTCGAGTTTAAGGCCGGGATAGGCAATATTGGCAAACAGTTTACCGTCACGGATCTCGGCGCCGACCGTCGGTACGCGATAATCAATCCCCGCTTTATCTAGCTTGATAAACTCTTTGTGGCCCAAGGTATTCGCAAGTTGTTGCCACTCCTTTGCCTGTGCATCACGCATGGCTAAGGTAAAAGCCCCAGAGCTTTGGTTATACACAGCGCCTTGATACTGATAAGGCACTTCCCACGCAGCTTGATGCCAAGCACGCTCAGCCAGCATCAACAAACGCGGAAACACCATGTATTCAATCGTATCGTCACTGCGAATCGACTCACTCCAAACCTGCCCTTGCAAGCCAGTAAAGGGTTTGCCTTTCTCCCTTGGACCCGAGACTTTGTTACCCGCCTCATCAAATTTTATTCTGTCATCCGCTTCGAATGGCTGATTTTCAATATCGGTCCATTGCTCGGCGTTAGCGGCTAAATTATCAGGCATAAAGCTAAAGACTTTATGGCTATTGGTCGCGCGGCTCGCCCAGTAATAACCATGCTCTTTAGGATCGGCCTCATAGGGGAAGTCAAAGTACAATACCTCAGGATTAGAAAGTATGGTTTCCCAGCCGAGATTCGCCTGCTGATTGGCGCGCGAATGACCTTTGTGGGCAATCACATCCCAAATATTAGACTGCACTTTAGCGGGCATATTCTCAGGGCGAACATGGCTCATACCATCGCTCCATCCTGCTGCTTCAATGCCTTTTGCCGCTAACATAGTCGAAATTCGTTCAATAAAATAAGCGCCTAAGTCATCTATCGACTTAACGCCTTTATCGTTATTGGCGACAAATGCTAAACACTGCGGAGATTGTTTCCAAGCTCCCGCCGTTTCATCGGCACCAATGTGGTAACGCGTCAATGGTTGACCCGCGGCTTGGTGTAACTTGGCAATTTCATCAATCACTTTATCGACAAAGTGATAAGTCGACTCCATACACACGTTAAGCGTATTGTCGTCGTAATATTGCACTGAAGAATAAACCGTTTTGTCGTTTGCATCGGATAACAAATATTGCTCAGCTGCAGTGGTTTTCCCTTCAGCTTGCAATTGACGAGCGCCCGCATCTAACGCTTTTACCGCTGTGCTAGCTTGATTTGCCGTTTCCTGCACAGGGACAACTTGCACTTTGCCCGTGTTTTTAAGCTCTACGTCTTCAGCCTGTAATCGACGAAAACGCGCATCCATCGCTTTAATCGCGGCGCGGCTGTGACCCGGCATATCCATCGATGGGATCACTTGAATTTGACGCGCCTCGGCATATTTCACTATGTCGATATAGTCTTGTTTAGTATAGAAACCATTAACGCTCGACCCCGCAAAAGGACCACTGCCCAGTTGCGGTAACAGACAGGTATTTTCAGCAAGATCATGACAACGTTTACTACCGATGTCGGTCAGCTCAGGTAACCCGTCGATTTCTAAACGCCAACCTTCATCGTCAGCCATGTGTAAATGCAGTTTATTGAGCTTATAAGCCGCTATTTGGTCGAGCAAATCCAGCAACAATTGTTTGCTGTGGAAATTACGTGCCACATCAATGTGCATACCACGGAACGGATAACGTGGGCTGTCTTCAATGGTCATGGAATTCACTTTCAGCAAATTCACATCCACAAGGCTTGCTAGTGATGACAAACCGTAAGAGAAGCCCGCCGCATCATTGGCAGCAATCACAATTTCAGTTGGCTGAATATCTAAGCGATAACTGCCCTCATCCCCTTTTTGGCTGGCAAATTTCACCGTAATGCCACTAGCAGATTCAGCCACACTCAGGCGAGCTAAACGTGCCACCGCCGCCGCAACTTGACTCTTTTGCTCTGGGTTATCTTGCTGATATTCGAGCTTAATACCACCAGCAAGGGATACTGGTGTATCAGTTGAATGGATCTTCACCTTTTGTGGCGTTGGGATAATGGTATCCACAGCCAAGGCGGCATCTTCACTCACGCTTTGATTAGCTTTAAATAATTGCGCGGCATCGGCTGGCGCGAGTTTATCCGTTTCAGTGCGTTGATATTGGGTTTTAAAATTCGTAAACCCTTCAACATACGGACGCGTCTCTAAACCCGTTTCGGCATCTTTACCCACTTGAGTGCTGGCGATAATGACGGGCTCTAATCCTTTTGCTGCGAGGTAATAGTTTGGCATAGCGTCGGTTTCAGCCAATTGCCACGGCTCACCACGGAATGTCAGTTGCTTTTTCTCGCCCTTAACAAATCCCTTAAAAGCAGCCGTTGGCGTAATACGATGTAAATCGCCTTTAACGTGCGTTATCGTCAATTCACCGCTTTCAACCGATTGCACTGGGCGCATTTGGCTTAAATAAATTTCCCAATCTTGGCTGGCTAAATCCATACTGGGGACGAAATCAATTTGAGCGACAAAACAGCGACCATCGGCTTTATCTTTTAGGCACTTATCGTCTGGCATATTGGTCACAACACGGTAAGTTACGACTAACGAATCCCCGAGTTGTTGCAACTGCGCTTGAGTTAATGCGTCCTGAACTTGCAGTATTTGAGCCACAGCCTTATCGGCTGACGCTGCGGAAGGCGTCACAGGCGCCTCGGTACAGGCCGCTAATCCTAAAGCCAGTAAAATGGCGCTTGCTGAGAGTGTTTTTTTCATGATTATCCTTATCTAGCTCCAGAAATGGCTACAATCTGAAGGAAGTTACTAACGTCCGCAGTCTTTCCCCTTGGTGAAACAGTCGCTCGCTCGAGTGCGCTAAGTGCTCGCTATCGAGTGAGGCTGAACCTGAGACATTGGCAAGATCATTTAACGTACGAGAAATCGCTTCGGTGACGCAGGTTTGCTCCTGCGCCGCATGGGAAACTTCGATGTTCATATTACTGATATTTGAGACTAAATCAGTCACTTTAGTGAGTACTAACTTAATTTCTTCCGAGCGGTTAACGCCCTGAGTTGAGAGGGCTTGGCTCGCTTTCATCACAGTGACTGTTTCGGCCACTCGGCTCTGGACCTGCTGGATCATCTTCTGGATCTCACCAGTTGCCTGTTGGGTTCGGCTCGCCAGCGTACGCACTTCGTCGGCAACCACAGCAAAACCGCGCCCTTGTTCACCCGCCCTCGCCGCTTCAATCGCAGCATTAAGCGCCAGTAAGTTGGTTTGTTCGGCAATACTGTTGATGACTACAACGACTTCATCAATCTTTTGCGTTTCTTGCTGTAACTGTGAAACAGACAGTGCCGAGCGGGCTAATTCAGATGCCAGTTTACGAGTAATGTCTAATCCCGAATCGAACTGCCGCTGGCTGTCATCGACCGCTTTATCGGCCTGACTCGCCGCATCCGCGGTGCGTTTCGCATTAATGGCGACTTCATTGGCACTGGCGCTCAGCTGAGTTACAGCCGTCACTGCCGCCTCGGTTTCTTTTAATTGGGTTTGCACACGATCATTGTTGGTTTGCGACAGTGAACCAAGCGATTTGGCATCGCCCAGTAATTGCCCTGAGGTTTCGTGCACTCTGGAAATCGTGCCGTGAATTTGCTCAACAAAACCATTAAATGCCTTGGCAAGCTGACCAATCTCATCCTGACTCTCAACGGGTAATCTGTGGCATAAATCGCCGTCACCGCTGGCAATTTCTTCCATAGCACGGACCACATTCCCAAGTGGATTAATCACTAAACGTTTAAGAATAATGAAGATAACAATTAAACTGCCACCGAGAATTAACAAAGCCTGCAAGAAATAACCTAAGAGTAAATCTGACAACTGAGCGCGAATAGGCAACATAGAAAACTGAATAGCCAATTGGCCCGTTGGGTTACCTTGATCAGCAAATTGAATTTCACGTTTCACTAGATACTCATCGGCCACTGTTTGAGCCTGTTGACTCTCGGCTAACACTTTACCGCGATGGTCACTCACGACAATATGATAAATTTGCGCAGATTTAAGCATCACAGACAACACGGCTTGGATTTGTTCATAGTCGTAGGTGAAGATGGGCTGCGCCATGGTCACTTGTAAATTGGCGACGGTATTTTCTTCAAACTCAGTTTCACTGGCAGCCAATTTATCGCTCGCCAACCAGTAAGATGCACCGAACAGAACGCTAACAATCATAAAAATTGCTGCCGCTAATCCAATCTGTACTTTTAAGGCTAATGTTTTCATTATTTTGCACCTTGCATACTAAAAAGATCTAACCATAATTCTGTGCGTTCTATTGGTGTTAATGGACTTAAATCAGGTGTATCAAGACGGATAATCACCCGTTGTTCAAACTTAGCCTCACGATACAGTTGCTCAATTTTAAGCTCGCGATTAAACATCTCATCAAAAGAGCCGTCGCTTACCATACTTTCAAGCCCGGCTAAAATGGCCGCAGCAAGTTCGGGGCGCTTAGGGGAAACAAAGAAATAAGCTGGCGAACGATATTGCAGCAGGATATGGCTATCGACCTTAAGTGCGGGATCGGGGTGATTTGCGAGTTCTTCGCCAATTTCCTGGGCGCCGAGGGCAAGATAATCGAAACGCCCGCCTTCTAACATGGGGTATAAATTGGTGTACTGATAGCTAGTGACGACGGGTAATCCATTGGCTTCTAAAATCGTTGCATCGGGCCAATAACGATTTTGCCCCGCCTTTAACTGCCTAAAATCCGCCATGGTTTTCACATTAGCAAATCGTGCCTCATCCGATTTACGGATAATCAGCAGCCGATTACCGAGTAACCCTTTAAACAATGGAATGCGCACGGGAAGCACAGTTTCTTCCAATTCTTTTGAGGTCATGCTCCAAAACACGTCTACTGTCCCAGCGAGTGCTTCTTCGACCTTGCGCTTTTGATTCATTTGAGTCGGCATTTCTTGCGCTTGATAACCCGAATCCGAGCGCCGCAGTGCTTCATCAAGTAACTTTAGCAACCATTCCTGCTGTATCGCGGTGGTGATTTTTTTTGAAACCTGTGCAGACGATTTAGACACATCAGAATTTGCAGCTAAATTGTTTATAGCTGTGTCGGTAGCAAATACAGCAAAAGAGGAAAATGCCGAAAAAAACGCTAATGCCATTATAAACAGGGGTATGCAAACCGTTCTTCTTGTCATGATGAGTGCGGTGATATAGGCAATGACACTCGTCATGCCAATTGCAATGACACGCATCGCAGCCGTTAAATGAATCGCCATAAATTGCAGCCTCTTTTATTATCTGGTTTATACCAGTGAGTTTTATTTATCTATGCCGCTAACGTTCAAGTGCTGAGGTAGGCAATTGAGTAATACCGTAAAAACATCCTAAAAAAATGGCTGGGCACTGCTTACAGTACCCAGCCCACGCTAGTTTCTGGGGAGAGACTATCAAAATATCAAAGACAAACGTATCGCCGCCCGACAGCAATACTCCTGCCAAACACATGATAAGGAGACCTCATCCTCTCATGCAGACCTTACAAAAAACGCGTCACACAAGCAGATGACAGCGTTGTCATTATTAAAGTACACAAGAAAGAACAGGATTTCTACATTTTTTTGACAATTATTGTTATTTTTTATGAATAGACATAATTAATGCTATTTTTTCATATACTTAAAATGTTTAATTTATTTATTCAAGCTTATGTGACAACGCTGTCTTTCATTGATAACATAGCGATAACATGACAAAGATCACGGTAGCTATTAATGAATCCCATTAACACACTTGTGCCCAATAATACCCAGCCTGCTCCGCGCTTAAATCGGTATTACCTAAACCTCAGTTTGGTATTGCTACTCTGTGGAACTTGGTTATTTTGGGCGAGCCATTTTCATTCGCTATTTGATCTTATCTAAGAATATGGACGCTTCGTTTTTCTAGGCATCACAGGAGCGATATTTGCAAACTCGACTGGAGCTGGCGGTGGAGTCATCTTTATTCCGGTATTTTCGAGCCTCAACTTTAGTGAGTCTCAAAGTGTCTCGACTTCATTTATGATCCAATGCTTTGGCATGACCGCAGGCGCGATTTCATGGTCACTGCATTATAAAAAGCACCACCGAGAAGATGATGCATGGTCTGGTTTTGTAAAAGCATCATTACTTGCTGCCTTCTTTTCTGTCTTAGGTTTCTGGAGTAGCCAATTACTACAACTCAATTCGCCCTCTTCGCTACACACCAGCTTTAGCATTTTCTCGATAGTGCTTGGTATCGCCATCATTATCAGTAGCAAAAGTAGCACACAAATCACTCGCTCTATAATGCCGGTCGATTTTCTTTGGCTCGCTCTCATTGGCTATTTCGGCGGTATTATCACAGCTTGGTTATCGGTAGGCGTCGGTGAATTAGTCGTCATTTATCTCATGATAAGGGGACTATGCGCCAAAATGGCGGTCGCCACTGGCGTTGTTGTTTCTGCGATTACAGTCTGGTCGGCAAGCCCTATCCATATTTTTTCAACAAATAGCCATGCCCTCTTTGAGCTAGTGTTATTCGCAGGTCCTGGCGCCATTATCGGAGGATTACTCGCTCGTAAATTAGCACTCTTTCTCCCAGTAAAAGTATTAAAACTCTTTTTCTCCATTTGGATCATTTTGACGGGTAGCGTAATGTTGGCGAGTTAGAAATTTATAAGTGATTCATATTCATTACTTAAATTTAAAACTAGCATAAATAAATCGTATAATTTGATGCCACCAATACAGCATGACACCATTCTTTAAATATTATTTATCCATAACTAAATCAATTAAACTAAGAGAACAAAGGTGTGCATAAATCACAGAATAAAATCCACGTTTTGCAAAATCCAGCATAACGCTTTCGTCTAGTTCATGAATTTTTTGTTCATCAACGATATAAATACCATTAATGTTAGTCTTAGTACCGTCCAGAGCATTTACTGTTAATGTTCTAGGCTGTAATAGCTCATGCTGTATTAAAGTCTTAATAAAATGTTTTGTCATTTCCTGATAGTCAGCCTGAAGACTGGCCAACTCTAGCAGCGTATTGAGATAAGCAGTATTATCGCCATCAGCTGTAAACAAAGAATTTTCACCGTTTTCACACACAGACGAGTTATTTAGATCAATTCCAATAATTATTTTATTATCAATATAACTCGCACCAAAAGGATACAATTGAACTTGAATAGGTAAATAACGAGCAATCCATCTACCATTTATCATCAATTTGTTCGAGTTTTCTTTTAAAGATGTAACTGCTACAGGTAAGAATTCACCTGTTTGAGAATTTTTGGTAAATATAATAGGAAAGCTCGTCGCTGCTGACATGAACTCTTGAACCTGAAGAGGCAACATGTGCATGTTTTCAAAAAATTTATAGTCAACAATGTTTTTCACTTTTAAGTGTCTATGAATAGAATCATTCAAAGGGACATAATGTGTTGTCATCTTTATTTTCCTTGTTAATATTTTTCTATATAACTCGTACAACTCTATATAGATTGCAATCCGTAGAGACGGATTTTATCAAGTAGTTCTCTATGATCTGGCAACTCACTTATCATTTTACTTTTTAACAACGTCATCTTAGCCAGATGTTGAACAACGCGTTGATCAACTTCTGCATTGCTATAAGTTGGTCGAGTAGAATACTTCATACCGTAAAGCACATATAAATAATTTTCTCTGTTGAACACTTCAAACTTTGAAGGAAAATCCTCTGCGATTGGAATAAAATCTTGCCACATTTTAAGACGTTGTTTTAAGCCTTCAGGAATAGTTTCATCGGTGCGATTATCACGCCAGAAAGCAGAGTCTGACCTGTCGGATAAACAATAATGTAACTTAGCAAATTCAACGACTCTCTCCCACGCTTGAGAAACTGTTTCATTAAAGCGCTTAGCAAGATAATCAATATCATCTTTATCGGAAGGAAATCGCTCCGCAAGAAAGCGTGCAGAAAAGTCCGTCAGTAGAATAGATGTCGCTTCAATCGGTTCTAAAAATCCCTGTGCTAAGCCTAATGCAACACAATTTTTTACCCAAAACTGCTGACGATAACCAACTTTCATAGCAATTTTTCTATGTGAAAGATCGGCAAGTTGACCACCTAAGTACTGATCAAATGTATCTTCAGCTTCAGCATTACTCATATAATCAGTCGAGTAGACAAAACCAGTTCCACGTCTTTGTGTGAGGGCAATATCCCAAATCCACCCTGCCTGATGAGCCGTTGCAATCGTAAATGGCGGAATTTGATCTAAAGCCTGTGTGGGCACTTGAGCAACTAATGCTGTATTAATGAAGAGTTGGTGTGATTTATCAATAAATGGTACATCAAATCCTTTTGCTAACAAAATAGATTCAAAACCACTGCAATCAATATATAAATCAAAAAATAACTCCCCTTTATCTGTCAACAATGAACAAATAGAACCATCTTTCTCTAAAGAAATATCATTTACCGTTGCATAAATATGTTCAACATTAAATCGTTCAATGGCATTTTTAGCTAATAACTTAGCAAACTTTGCGGCATTAAGATGGTAAGCATAACCCATAACGCCACCATACTCCGGAGTTGTTATAAACTTAGGTCCTTTATTTTCCTCACAAACGGCATGCTGTGGCGAGACTAAATCGGCAAAGTGCTCTCTTGGATGAGTTAACCAATATGGTGTCAAATCCTCACCCAATGGACTCGGCATATCAAAAAGGTGATGATAAAAATTATTGTTTCCGTGCTTTGCTCGATCGAGCCAATTTACAAACTTTATTGACTGTTTAAAAGTGACGTCACAAGATTTAATAAAGTCTGACTCACTTATACCAAAGCTTGATAATGATTTACGTATTGAGGGAACAGTCCCCTCACCAACACCAATAATGGGGATATCTAGAGATTCGATGAGCGTAATGGAGAGTTCTGGATTGTTCTTTAAAACCAGTCCTAAATGATTAGCAGCTAACCAACCTGATGTCCCACCACCAACTATCGCTACTTTTCTTATAGTCATAGCATGATCCTACAATTAAGCATGAACACATTGAGTCATATATTGGATAACCATTAGCCCTTTAATATTATTACTTTTAACTTAACGCAGTTTAGTGCTTAATAAAAAGCCTAGCAATTGCTAGGCTCTTATTAATCTAACTAATTAAATTAGAAGCGCAACGCAACACCGAGTTTATAACGGGCTTCACCATCAAAACTCCATACAGGGTAATTATCTTTAAATTCACTAATAACCCCCTCTGCATCCACTGGAGATACACCTTTTTGTACGCTATCTTCTTCAAGCAAGTTAACCACTTCAAAAGTTAACGACAGATAATCTGTTAGATTATAGCTAGCACTTAAATCTAAGGTGCCATACGCTTGATGTTCACGGTTACCATAGAACCCTGGTAATTCACGCATCATATATTCAGAACGCCAGTTATAAGCTACCCGAGCTGAGAAATCATCCATTTCGTAGTAACCAACTAAGTTTACAGTATGTTTGGATGAGTCAGAGAATACTCCAACACGGTCTGCATAGTTTTCAGCTGGTGATGAAGCGTCTGCAAAGGTGTAGTTAACTGAGTAACCTAAACCACTATCGAATGAATCTTGTAACTGAAGTTCGATACCATCAATTGAGCCACCATTAGCGTTATAATTTTCACTTACAGTCCAACAATCGTAAATACCCGCACCACATGTACTACCACCAGCAGTGATTAAGTTGGGATCTTCAATTCCTATTTGTTGATTCAGTTTTTCTCTTGTAGAGATAAATGAACTTACATCTTTGATAAAGTAAGTTGCTGCAAATAAACCTTCTCCACTGAAGTACCATTCTAAACTGACATCTGCTTGTGAAGCTTTAAAAGGCTGTAAATTTACGCTACCGGTGACTTTCTTCTCGTTACCAGGAGTACCATCGTTGAAGCCAGGTAACTTAGAGGTTGCGAATAAATCGGCATAATTTGGACGTGAAATAACTTGAGCTGCTGAGGCTCTTAAAATTAAATCACTTGCAAGGTCAAATGCAATATTTACACTTGGTAAAACATCGTTATAGCTGGCTTTATCAGTACTTAAACCATCAGCATATGTACCTGTTTTGCTGAACGCATAATAATCAGATTCAACATCAGTAGACACATATCTTAAACCGAAGTTACCACGAACGCCTTCACCAGCGAATGTAGCCATAGTATAGAGCGCTAAATTCTTTTCTTGCAGTGTGCCATATCCTGATTTATCGAGAGTAAAACCATCGATAGCAGCATAGGCATCATTAATCATGTTATCAAAAATGGGCTTAGGTAAGGTGAAGCCTGCGCCAGATGACATAGTACCAGAATAATAAGCTGATGCATCTTTTGCTACTATATTAGAGGATTGAGCAGCCTCGGTAGTTTGAGTAACATCATGATCGGCATAACTAATACCTGATTTAAATGATGTGATAGCACCTAGCTCAACAGGAATAGTAATGTCAAATGTCGCAAAGGACTCTTCATCAGTATTAGGTTGTTTTTTTAGAGCCCAACCCGCTGTTTCTAATTGTCCATTAAAATCAGAAGCATCAAATGCGTTGTTTGCAATGTTAATATCAATGACATCGCCAGTAGCATCATAGATACCCGCGAAATCTTCAGGTTTACCAATAGACTGACCATAGTTTGAAGTTAAATCGGTACCACCTTCAGCTTTAGTCTTACCAATACGACCATCTAACTTATAAGCATCTGCCTGATATGCAAAATCCAAATCAATTGTGTCAGAAGACATACTCGCTTTACGTGCCCAAGTTTGAGCCCAAGCAAATCCACCTTTACCTGTGTGCTCAACTAATGTACACACGCCTGCAGCATTTTTCTTAAGGCAAGTATTTTCACCCTGCTGAGTAGGAAATAAGAAAATTGAAGTATTAGCATTGTTTGCATCAAGTTGAAGGCTCATCAAATTCAAACCAAACTCAAGATTATCAGTTGGTCTGTATTGGAATGCCGCATTAACAGCGGTACGCTCTCGGTCTTGCTGGAATGTGGTCGGAACTATCTCCCCCCAACCAAGTAAAGATTCGATACCATTGCGTTGATATTGAGTTTTATCTAAAGAACCTGCAACTAAGAAACCGAATTTTTCATCTTCCGTTTTCCAGCTATAAAGTCCTGAGGTTTGTGGATCTATCTCTTCGGATACAGTGCCGTAATCCCCCTTTGTACTTAAGAATACAGAATTTGCATCTAAATCTAATGGGTTACGGGTTTTAACAATTACAGTACCACCAATACCACCTTCGGCAATATCTGCCTGAGATGATTTGAAAACTTGAATACCGCCCACCATTTCTGGTGGTAATAGACTGTAATTGAAGCTACGGTCAATAGCTTGTTGGTCGAACCAACCCGTTGAAGCCACAGAATGACCATTTAGCAGAGTACTGGTTAACTGGCTTGAAGCACCACGAATTGATACTTGTTGGCCTTGACCAAATTGACGATTAACCGCGACACCAGGAATGCGTCCTAAAGACTCACCCACATCTCCATCTGGAAATTTACCAATATCTTCTGCAGTGACCGCATCCACTACAGCATCAGAAAAACGTTTGTCGTTAACTGATGCCTTCATTGATGCTCTCATACCGCGAACTTCAATTTTTTCAATATTTTCAGATGCTGCGGTGGTTGCCACGGCGTCTGCAGCAACAGCGCTAATGGATACAGCACTGCCGAGTAGGATAGCAATATTTGTAGCTAGTACAGTTTTCTTAAAGGTTGATGGTCGCATCTCGTTTCCCTTCCATAACTTTATTATCGTTTTAGTATTCATAACCATTCCCTGAGGAATGACAACGCTGTCATGTCTAGTGCAAACATTACACAATAATTAACAGCCTTGCCACAACAAAATAACGATGGAAGCAAAAAAATGTCATAAAGCAGAATTTTGAATCAGTAGTTTTATTAAAAACCATTATAAAACATGAGCTTTAATATTATGACGTAAATTTACAACTCCCAGCATAATTGCAACAATGATAAATTAACGCCAATTTGTAACAATTCAGGATTGCTAAGCACATCAAAAGCTCGCACTATAAGATGTATAAGTCAGAAAAAACTGATAAAAAATGTAAGCTTGTAAATTGCTGGTAAAGAATTTAGGTTCATAGAACAGTTAACCCCTCGCGACCTTAGACAAAGAGTTTTTACATCAATGAAAGTCACTATCAACGACGTAGCTAAATATGCTGGAGTGTCTATCAAGACAGTATCCCGTGTAACCAATAACGAACCTTCAGTGAAGCAGGCCACCGTTGACAAAGTGAACGAGGCGATAAAAGCACTTAACTACCAACCTAATTTAGCAGCAAGAAATCTAGCAGGAACTAAATCCTATGCTATTGGTTTTATTTACGATAATCCAAACGCTTACTATATTATTGATATGCAAAATGGGATCTTGTCAGCCTGTAAAGACAAGGGCTATGAACTTGTCATCCACCCTTGCAATGCCAAATCAGAGACCATATGTGATGAGCTTACAGCACTAGTCAAATATTCTAGGCTCGCTGGATTAGTACTGACACCTCCCTTGTCAGAAGATCCTAAAGTACTCAAAGCACTCACTGAAATTGATGCTAACTATGTGCGCATTATTGCGGGAGAAAAGGACAACGATCAGAATGGGTTGACTATTTTAGTCAACGATAAATTCGGTGCAGTTCAAATCACCCAGCATCTGATTGATTTAGGCCACAAGCATATCGCTTTTTTAAGCGGAGATTTACACCATGAATCCACCAAAGAGCGATTACTTGGTTTTAAACAGGCATTAACAATAAATAACCTAAAGCTGAATGAAAACTACATAATTGAAGGGAAGTACTCATTTGAGTCCGGTGTTGATGGCGCTAACAAGCTCATCAAACTAAAAAATCGCCCGACGGCGATTGTTGCTTGTAACGATGAAATTGCCGCTGGTGCACTTTTTGCGGCTCGTTTAGCGGGTTTAGACATACCCGTTGATTTATCAATTGTCGGTTTCGAAGATAGCCCATTCTCACGTCAAACCTGGCCTAAACTTACCACAGTACATCAGCCAAACGCAGAAATAGCTCAGGTTGCTACTGAATTATTAATAGCAAAACGTCGCGAGCAAGATGCCATATATTCTAGAACCTTTACTCCTGAACCTATCATTCGTGACTCGTCGGCAATTCCTAAACAATAAAAAAAGAGAGCATATTTGCTCTCTTTCTATCTCCTAAATCACATAGAAATCAATGTAATTTGAGCTTCGGACGCTGCCACTTCAATAACTTTTGTGCCACTCGATACACAATTGCCGAAAACCAACCATAAAGGCTGGCTAAATGCCTCTGATACAAAGAGATATACATCAATCTTGCTATATGGCCTTCAACAAAGAAAGTGCCAGAACGTAGGTTCCCCATTAAATTGCCTACCGCAGAGAAGCGGCTTAAAGACACTAATGAGCCGTAATCTTTATAAATAAAGGCCTTTTCAGGCTTACCTTGTAATCGATTAACGATATTATCAAACAAGGTATCAGCCATCTGAGCTGCTGCTTGCGCCCTTGGTGGAACAGGCTGGCCAGAACTTTGGATCAATAGAGCGCAATCGCCAAGGGCGTAGATATCTTGATGACCTTTCACTCGCATACAATCATCAACTTCTACCTGATTTCGCGGAGTAATCGGCAGTTTTGCAAAATGCTGAAATGCTTTTGGCCCTTTGACACCGGCTGCCCATACTTTTAAGCCTGCTTTAATCACATCGCCATCTTGGGTAATGAAACCATCACGAGTCACTTCTTTAACTTGAACACCGATATGTAAACGTATACCAATCTGATCAAGAACAGCCTGAGCCCTAGCGCTTACACGCTCTGGTAATTGAGGAAGGATTTTGGGGGACGCTTCAATCAAATGCACATCAAGATGATGCTTAGCGATATTCAGATAGCCGTACTCTTTAACAGACTCAATGACATGATGAAGCTCTGCTGCCAATTCAACACCTGTCGCACCCGCACCGACAATACCAATGCTGACTCTTTCTTGCGTTTCATTTAATTGGAGTAAAGCGTCGAGTAATTTATGATGAAATAAATTAGCATTTTCAAGGCTGTCTAAGAAAATACAATGCTCATCAGCACCTAATGTATTGAAACTATTAGAAACTCCACCCAATGCAAGCACTAAAAAATCGTAATTGATTTGTCGCTGCTCTAGGAGCAACTCACCTTCATCATTATAGACTGCGGCTAACTGAATCGATTTAGCATCCGGCTCACACTGCTCTATCTCACCACGAATATAGCGATAACCGTTTTTAAGTCCATGATCGCGATAGAGTAAACCTTCAATAGATTGATCTATCACACCAACAGCGACTTCGTGTAATTTAGGCTTCCATATATGAATAGGACTTTTATCAATTAAGCACACATCGACGACATCACTACCGCCCCATTTACGGCCCAACTTCGATGCAAGCGCTAAACCAGCAGCACCACCACCCACGATCACTATTCTTTTTGTAGCCAAAATGACAACCTCATAAAACTCATTTGCGAGGCTAAGTTATACCATGTTACAGATAAGAGATAACTACATTAGTTGAGTAAAACAGGCTATTTTCCATTAAAGATATTTCAGAAACCTAGCGGTACTATTTAGTTTTTCCACATGCTTAGGCAACAAAAAAGGGCCACTAGGCCCTTTAGAATCGTTCGTAAGCAGTTTATACCGCTTCTTCGTTTTCTTCACCCGTTCGAATACGGATAACACGTTCAACATCAGTGACAAAAATTTTACCATCACCAATTTTGCCTGTGCGGGCCGTTTCAACAATGACATCAATTGCTTGGTCGAGCAGATCGTCTTGGATCACTAACTCTATTTTTACTTTTGGAAGAAAATCCACCATATATTCGGCACCACGATACAACTCTGTATGCCCTTTCTGACGACCAAAACCCTTAACCTCCAGTACCGTCATCCCAGTGATACCAATTTCTGCAAGTGATTCGCGCACATCATCTAACTTAAATGGCTTAATAATGGCTTCAACTTTTTTCATTAAAAATTCCTCATCCCTTGCAATAACATAAACAAACAGAATAACACTAGCTTACACGGGGTTACGTCAATATTGAAGTGAATGTAGTGCTTTACTCATAAAACACAGTTTCTATAAAATCGCTTTTAGCACATAAAAGTCTAAAAAAAGTACTATGAATATTGCCTCAGATTTTATACTTACATTCTAACCAGCACTAACTCGCTCGCGGGATGCAAGCGTAAAATAACAAGGATCTGTTATGAACTTCCATCGAAAAGGCTTTAGCCTGATAGAACTTATCACTACGATATCGATTTCAACAATCTTGTTAACAGTTGGAGCTCCTTCCTTGACCGAGCTCAGCGATCAGATAAGAGCTGATACTAATATTAAAACTATCCAGCAGACACTTCAATTTGCGCGAAATACAGCTGTTAGTTATGGTTATAGGGTCACAGTATGCCCACTCGTAAATGGAAAATGCACTCAAGATTGGCAAAAGGGATTAACAATTTTCATTGATACAGGTGTAGTCGAAAGCTTCGATGCTAACGATAAAATTATTAAGGTCATTGATGAATTCGATTCGAAAGATTTTTTAACATACAATAAAAGTTCGATAAAATTTCAACCTGATGGGTTAGCTTCTGGAAGTAATGGTACTTTCAAGTATTGCCCACGAACAATTGATAGCAAAAACTCCCGTGCAATCGTTGTTAATCAGGCGGGTAGAGTTCGCCTTTCTACCGCAAAAAATATCAATTGCGATTAAATTTAAATATATACTCCCTATTTAAATTTAATTATATAAAAGCAAGAAAATCAATTTATTGGGTATATTGAAAATATAGAATAGATACTGACCATTAGAGTCTCCTCGCATATACTTAGCTAAGTTTTAACGAGGATAGCTACATGTTAATTATTTCAAGAGGATTTACCTTAGTCGAACTGATGGTCACAATTGCCGTAGCAGCAATCCTACTAGCCATAGGGGTTCCATCACTTACGTCGCTATACGAAGGGACACGCAGCGCTAATGAAATACGAAAAATTAGTGATGTGTTTGCTTTTGCAAGAAACCAAGCTGTCAACTATGGCGCAACAGTAACAGTCTGCCCATACGCGGCATCACCATGCGGCACAGACTGGAATAAGGGGTTCAGTGTATATATTGACAATGGGGGTGCCAAGAATGTATTGAAAGTGATCGATAGTTTCAATACACACGATGTAATTTCCCTATCAGGGCCCGCCGATAAAAAAATTGATTTTACACCCGATGGTTTAGTCTCAGTTGAAACATCAATTATCTATTGTTCAAATGGGCAAAGTGACAATTCTAAAAGCATCAACATTAGCACTTCAGGTTTAATAAAAGAGGGCGCAGATGGGAAAAGCTGCACATAAACTATGGGAGACTAAATCTACCGTTCACTACCCTAAAATAATATTATCCTTAAATCGTTCGTTGTTAATATTTAAAAATACATGTTAGATGTTTATCTAGGTGTTAACTTATCCAAAACTTGCGCCTTAGTATTAGTAAATTCAGCGTTTAATGCGACACACTCCTCAACACTATAGATGTAATATTTCGATCCATCATTTGATTGGCGAGTAGTACCAACAAGGCTAGCCATTCTCACATTCATTTCACTACTCTTCCAATGATAGAAGGCAATCTCAGCACTTTTCTTTGATGTAATGTAGCATTTGAAGTCTTGTTCGCTGACTGTCGCTCCAGAGTCAGCCCAAACTAAGCTTGGTAAGAAAGCCACCGTTATAAAGAGGTTTATTAATTTCATTTCCAACACTCCGCACTGAAGAATCCCCTGATGATTTACAAATAAATCATCAAATTAGGGTGGAAGCGCATCTTGTTGCATGATCAAATGGTTTCGCTAAAAACTACACTTGGACAACAAGATGCGCGAAGCCAATATCCTACAACATTCTTTACACCAATACTGCCCAGAACTTCACCTAAAACGATTAAACAGCTTGATGCTGGCCTCTAAGGCACTGATTGAATGTAAGACACTGACCTTGACTGAGTTAGGTCGAAA
>NZ_JAKKSH010000040.1:0-32561 GCF_025653395.1 Shewanella sp. SW24 | reverse complement strand
TGCCTATCGAGAGACATGTGAAAATCCGAAGTTCTGCAACGCCATTTGACCCTCAATACCAAGAATACTTGGTGAAGAGAAAGTCCAAAAGGCTAGCTCGCAACTCTTGGAACGAACCTGCTCTGACTGCTTTATAAGTTGCTGGGTATCAAACGATGCTTTTGTGGAGGCTTGAGCCGTATGCAGTGAAAGTTGCACGTACGGTTCTTAGGGAGACGGCACTTGGTAACAAGTGTCGTCCACCCGACAATATCTTTTAGCCAGATGAACAGTTCAATGGTCGTTAAGATTGCCATTGTTGCAACAGTGGCCGTTGGCAGTATGTCACTGGGAAAGCAATGACAATTAACGCGTCATGCGCGTCACTAAACTGTCTTGCTTTCGGGCTGAATTGAGTTAACGCAATCTTTCGGGGTTGATGGCTTAGTGATTTGGCTTAGTGATTGGAAAATTGGCTGGTTAAGTCCAGCCTAATCCAAATCAGTATTCCTAGGTATTAAATAGCGCCTTCAAACCCAAGCTGACGCCACGCTTCATAGCTGATAATTGCCACCGCATTAGACAGATTCAAGCTACGGCTGGTGGCCGCCATGGGGATGCGTAGTCTCTGCTCAGTGGGGATAGATTCGATAATCGCCATCGGTAAACCTCGGGTTTCTGGGCCGAATAGCAGCACATCGTCTTTGGCAAAACTCAGCTCAGTATGCGGGCGACTCCCCTTAGTGGTGCAGGCCATAATGCGCTTGCCAGCCATGGCTTCGAGGAAAGCATCGAAGTCTTTATGGCGAGTCACATTGGTTAAGTCGGCATAGTCCAAACCCGCGCGGCGTAGCTTTTTCTCTTCTAGATCAAAACCTAATGGCTCAATCAAATGCAGCTGGCAGCCATTGTTTGCGCAAAGGCGAATGATATTACCTGTGTTAGGTGCGATTTCTGGCTCATAGAGTGCGATATGGAACATACTGGCCCGCCTGTAGAAAATGACGGCTGATTATACGGCAAACGGTGCCCAAGCGCAGTGTCTGTTGTGGGTGGATTTGGCTAAGTTCATGCAATAGAGGTTGTAATCGGTGGAATTGTTATCTCAAGGCTTGCCTGTTTTATTATCTCAAAGTAATATATCTCAACATCAAGATACTTTTTAAGAAGTCATTATGCCCTTTATTATTGCGTTACTCGCTCCTGTATTTTGGGGGACGACCTATGCGTTAGTGAGTCTCTACTTACATGACATGTCGCCCTACTGGGTAGCCGTGTGGCGTGCCTTGCCTGCGGGGATATTAATGCTGATGCTGCGTCCTCGTTTGCCAACTTTGGTTTGGTCAAAGCTTGGTTTGCTGGCTTTTTGTAATATCGGTGCCTTCTTCACTTTGCTATTTATCGGCGCGTATCGTTTGCCGGGCGCGGTGGCGGGAACCTTAGGGGCTACTCTGCCGCTCATCTTCTTAATACTGGCTTGGCTCATT
Source organism: Shewanella sp. SW24 (assembly GCF_025653395.1). NCBI lineage: Bacteria > Pseudomonadati > Pseudomonadota > Gammaproteobacteria > Alteromonadales > Shewanellaceae > Shewanella > Shewanella sp. SW24. The sequence goes on along the minus strand of NZ_JAKKSH010000040.1, from coordinate 31,095 downwards.
GATAAAAAACGCCCAGGAATGAAGTGGTTATTATTAGGTTTGATGGGATTAGGTGGGGTCATTTTACTGCTTAACCCTTCGGCGGATCTCGATCCTATCGGCGTACTTTGCATGCTGAGTGCCACGACGTTAATTGCCTTTTCTTCTCGCTGGATGCAAAAGTGGGATGTGGGTGACTTTTTAGTGCTGACCGCGTGGCAGCTATTATTAGGCGGTTTGATGTTGATCCCACTGGCTTGGTTTATGGCAGGGCCACCGCAGCTACCGAGTATGACGCTTGTACCTTCACTGATATGGTTAGTGATTGCCAACACCGCCGTTGCCTATTGGGCTTGGCTATGGTCTATGCGAAACTTAGGGCCAGAAATCATGGGTATGGTCGCTTTAGTCAACCCTGTAGTTGCCGTATCATTAGGGGTCATGATTGTGGGGGAAACTTTAGATATGCGCCAATGGATGGGAATAGCTGTGATTTTATTGTCACTGTTATTGATGAAGTTACCGCAGAATTTAAGGTTAAATCCATTTAAAAAAGTGCAACCTTAGTCATTATTTTGGGGTGAATGAGGCATAGATGCTAAAACGTTTGGATCTGAATTTACTGCCCGTACTCGAAATCCTACTTGAGGAACAAAGTGTGACCGCTGCAGCTGCGCGGTTGCATTTGAGCCAGTCGGCGGTGAGTAAACAGCTCACACGTCTGAGGGAAGTGTTTGATGATCCTTTATTTGAGCGTACCGCCTACGGCCTAAAACCGACGCCCAAGGCTTTGTCACTCGCACCTGAGTTGCGCCAATGCTTACAGCAATTGGCGCAATTTACTCGGCCGGATACCTTCGAACCCGCCTTGAGCCAACGACAGTTTAGAATGCATTTGGTCGAAACCACCTATTCGCTGACCTTTCCCCATTTTATGCCCATGTTGCTCACCCAAGCGCCCGGTGTGAGTCTCAATTGCCAAACGTGGCGACTCGATACCATGGACAGATTACTGCGCTGCGACATCGACTTAGCCATAGGTTGCCGCGAGTGGGATGAGCGTTCACCCATGCATGTGAATAATATTCCCGATGACTTATGCCATGTTGAGTTAGTGCAGGATTATCCCGTGTGTTTGATGCGTCGTGATCATCCGGCGTTAACACAAGAATGGAATTTAGATACCTTCTTGAGTTATCGCCATCTGCAAGTGGCCTTTGGCGGTTTAGAGCATTGGTTGCTGGATGATGTGTTGCAACTCGAGGGCCGTCAGCGGGATATTGCCGTGAATATGACCGACTTTCAGAGTGCTCTCACCCTGTGTGAACAGAGCGATTTGATCCTCTGTGCACCTTCGCGCTATGCCTTGGCTGTGATGAAGTCTTTTGAGCTTCAGTCTTTACCATCACCCATCAAGCTGATCCCCGGTGCGTATTTATTGATGTGGCACAAACACTTCGAACACGACTTGAGCCATAAATGGCTGCGAGAGTTGATTATTAGCCAAGTGCTGCGTTCGATTACACCTCAGTTTTAGGCAGTTTTAGGCAGTTTTGGTGCGGCTAACCAAGTGATTAATGCGGGCAAGATATTTTGCCCATCTGCTAAGCCTTGCTGATAGACGGCGGTTACTTTCCCGATGTTGCGATCGAGCCGCGATAGGTTAAGTGGTTGCGCTGGGCGGATCACAAAGGCGTTATTATTCGCAACGGCTTGGTTTAACTCGACTAATGCTTGATTATAAACATGATGGCGTTCACTTAGCGCATGGGCAACGGCGGGGTAGTGTTTATAGGTTTTGCGGGCTAACCAATTCATTTTCATCGAGGATTTTTGATAATGCTCATCTTGAGTCAAGATCACCACTTGGCGTGCATAACCATCTTTGCGTGATTGCGCTACTGGTATCGGTTCGCCGATGCCGCCATCGAGGTAATGGTGTTGGTTAATCACGCTGGGTTTAGACATAAAAGGCAGGCTAGAGGAGGCAATGAGCACGTCGAGCAATTTATCGTGTTCATTAAAATCGGCCATCCCAAAGTAATCGGTTTTTCCTGTGTTGCAGTTAAAGGCGCCGGCCTTGAATTCGGTATTACTATTTAAAAATGTATCAAAATCAAATGGCAGCAACTCATAAGCCATGTGACGGTAGGTAAAGTCTGTATTGACATAATTACCCGTTGCCAGCCAATGGCGGATGCCCATATAGCGTTTGTCATTGAGATATTGCTGCTGAATGTGGAGATTGCGACCAAATTGGCGGGATACATAGGACGCGGGATAAATGGCACCTGCAGATACCCCAATTACATAGTTGAAGTGAAGTGACTGCTGTAAAAACGCGTCTAATACACCTGCGGTATAAATGGCCCTGAGGCCACCACCTTCCAACACTAAGGCCACATCTTTCATCGAGTTACATCTTTTTATCGGTTTATCACCGCAGAATACCCCAGCTTAGCGCAGAAATGAATGCGTGTAAGGTATCCTCAAGATGCGTGACCAACATCAAGATGATGTGACTTTTTCTTAGTTTTAATTGGTAAGATATTGGTTACGTTATCGTTTACGCCATCTTTTTGATGGCCCAGATTAACATGATAGGCTTGGTGAAAATCTGCCTGACTAAAGTATTGGCTAAGTGCATTGAGCGCTTCTTTCACTTTTGCGGGCTGCTTATCTCGCGCCGACGTTACGCTATAAACACTGTAGGTATTGAGTGACCATTCGGGTAATAGGGTGACAAGTTGGCCGCTTTCGAGGTATTTGTGTACTTCAGGTTCGGGCAGGGCGGCAAATCCTAGACCATCGAGTGTGAGTTGAATTAACGCCTGCATATTGTTGACGCTAATTCGCTGGCTTGTCAGTTCAAAACACTCTTGGCTGAAGGCGTGGGTTAAGATATCGCCTTTAGCATAAGTGTGATAGATCCGATTTAATTCAGTTAATTCCTTTGGGTGGCTAAGGTTTTTATGCATTGGCAGATAATTAGGTGAGGCGCACAGTAACATACGCCAATCGGCTAAATGGCGGGCAATTAGGTTGGAATCCGATAAGGGGCCGATGCAAATCGCCAGATCGATACCGTCGTTGACTATATCTATCGGGCCATCTTGCAGCAGTAAATTCAAACTTATCTGTGGATGTGCTGCCAACAGGTAATGAAAAGGTTCGCTTAACAGGCCGCCGCCAAATCCTATAGGCGCGGCAATCTTTAATTCCCCTGATGGAATACCTTTCAAGTTATTAAGTTTCTGCTCTGTGCTTTCGACTATCGCTATGACCTTGCGGCAATTCTCGTAGAACAAACTGCCCGCTTCGGTGAGCGTGAGGTTGCGGGTATTGCGGTGGAACAGGCTGATCCCCATGTCCATTTCGAGCTTGGTCACTTGCTGACTTACCGCTGACGAGCTGAGATTTAATTGCTGCGCTGCGGCACTCATTGAGCCCTTTTCTGCGATTGTCGCAAAAACGATCATCCCTTTGATCATGTTTTTATTCATTTTTAAGTAACTCTTACAAGTGAATACCTAAAGTCTAACTTGAGCTGATTGTAACATAGAGATACATTGCCGTATTGAAAATTGTTCTCATTTACAATCTTTGCTCAATGGAGACTTGTCGGTTATGTTGTTAAGTCGTAAGAAGTACCTCGCTCAAGTGATCACCGCTTTATGTTTGTTGCCCACAGTACCAGTAACTAATGCCCTTGCGGATACCGCGTCAGATAAAGAAAAGATGATGGAAAGAATCGTGGTGACTGCATCGGGATTTGAACAGCAAATTCGCGATGCGCCGGCTTCTATCAGCGTGATCACCCGTGAGGATCTGGATAACCGTTTCTACCGCGACTTAACCGATGCCATGTTAGAAGTGCCCGGCGTGGTGATTACGGGCGGTGCAGACCGTCAGGATATCAGTCTGCGGGGCATGGGTAGCCAATACACGTTAATTTTAGTGGATGGTAAACGCCAATCCTCGCGCGAGACACGGACCAACAGTGACGGCCCAGGCGTTGAAGGCGCTTGGACGCCACCATTGGCTGCTATCGATAGAATTGAGATCGTTCGTGGGCCTATGTCGTCACTTTATGGTTCGGATGCCATTGGTGGGGTAATTAACATTATCACTCGCAAAGTGCCAAACGAGTGGCAGGGTGAGGTGCGACTCGACAGCACTTTGCAGGAAAAGTCTGACTCGGGAAATGTGTATCAAGGCAACTTTTTCGTCAACGGTGGTTTGATCAAAGATCTGCTAGGGATGCAACTTTATGGTCAATATACCCAGCGTGAAGAAGATCAAATCTATGGTGGTTACCGAGGTCGCGATGCGACTAACTTGACCGCGAGATTTGCGCTCACGCCCAATGAAAATCACGATATCATGTTTGAAGTTGGTACTTCTAACCAAGAACTCGACAGCAGTTTAGGTAAAACCGTCACACCGTTAGCACCGGGCGAAGCCTGTGGTCGTCGCGGTTGCCCTGAATCTTCAACGACAGAATATGAAAACAGCACCTTCTCCCTTTCACATACAGGTCGTTGGGACTTTGGTACTTCGGATAGTTATATCAAGCATGAAGTGTTTGATAATAAATCCCGTAAGATGAAAACCACTAACACGGATGCGCAATCTAGCCTTATCACTACGTTAGGCCAAAGTCATACAGCGACCTTTGGCGCAGCATTCAACCATCAAGATCTCACTGACGAAACAGGTAACCAAGTGAGTGACTTAACTGATATTAGTCGCAAACAATGGTCGGTGTTTTCTGAGGATGAATGGCGCATTGTCGATAACTTTGCTCTGACCATGGGGCTGCGTTTGGATGATGATGAAAACTTTGGTAATCATGTCAGTCCGCGCGTTTATGGCGTGTGGGGATTAACCGACAGCACCACCTTAAAGGGCGGTGTATCAACAGGGTTTAGGGCGCCGAGTTTGCGCCAGACAGTGCCCGACTGGGGACAAGTCAGCCGTGGTGGCAACATGTACGGTAATCCAGATTTACAACCTGAAACTTCAGTTAACTATGAGTTAGGTTTGTATTCTGATCTGACCGAGAGCATTACCGCCAGCGCGGGTGTGTTCTATAACGAGTTTAATGACAAGATCACTCGCGTAGCCTGTCCTGCGACTCAATGTACAGATGGTCCAAATCAATTTGGTTCTAATCCAACGACTTATGTGAACGTCGACGAAGCTGTGACCCAAGGGATTGAACTGAGTATCGACTATCGCATTCGCTCAAACTTGAGTTTGACAGGTAACTATACCTATACGGATTCGGAGCAAAAGACAGGTGTTTATAAAGGTAGCCCATTGAATCAATTGCCTAAGCATTTGATCCAAGCGTCTTTCAACTACGAGCCTATTGATAATTTAAGCACTTGGTTGAGGGTGAATTACCGTGGCGAAGAGAGCCAACCGACGACAGGACCTTCATCGAGCAGTTTAATCGCCCCTTCTTATACTCTGCTGGATTTGGGGGCTAACTACCAGTTGAACGATAGCCTGAAATTTAGCGCGGGCATTTATAACGCCTTCGATAAGGAAATTACCCAAGAGGAATACGGTTATATCGAAGATGGCCGCCGTTACTGGTTAGGTATGACCTATAGTTTTTAAATTAAAAATAGCAAGTTATAAAGAGGCCAGCACTTAGCTGGCTTCTTTTTTGATTATTCAAAATTCGGTTTACGAATAAACAGGACGCTGAGATCTTGCTTTGGCGTGAACTGTTTTTGCTGGAACTCAAAGGTGAGAGGGTCAGTTTTTTTAAGCTCGCCATCAAAACACAAGCTAATGAGATCTGTGGGCTGGGATTTTTCTAGGGTGAGTTTGAAGTCCTTAATTGACCCTTGCCAGTTATTAGCTGTGACCAAAATATAGCTAAGATGGCTCCATTCGACGCCAATCTCCTGATCTTCACCGTCTTGTTTAACGATAAGGTTGCGCTTCCTAATGCCTTGCTTGGCGCTTTCATCTAAACAGGCCAGTTCAGTGTAAGTATCAATAATACTACTGGCAGTATCGGGGGTGCCCGTTGAGAGGCTTGGCGTGTAGCTATGGCTGATAGCGACAGATTGGCCCGCGGGAAAGGTTTGTTCCCACACAAAGTAATCACTTAGGGTAAAGGCGATTTGTTGGTCCTCATCCAACCATTGCTTGGGGAGCGCGGGTTTGCCCTCGGGGACTTCGGCATATTCGGCAAAGTAAGCGACTTCATCTACACCCCAGCCAAGCTGTTTCAGCTCGGCTGAAATATCGGTTTTATCGGCAAGTTGGGCAACCAGCCTGTGCTGAGTTGGCTGGGTATTACCATTCACTTTAAGGGTGAAATTATCAATGCTGCTGTGATCGGCGGAGCCAAAAAACATCGGTGGCATGGGGAAGGCGATGGGGACGATAAGATCCTGCGAACTGGTGTTGGTAAACACATAATCGACCCTGACTTCGGTCTCGCTGATGAAGAGGGACTCTTTATCCATACTGATATTAGGCTGATATTTCAAGGTAATAGAGCCATTAGCATCGCCAAAACTACTGTCGTTGGCAGAGGCAGTTTCTCCGTAGACGAGTAAAACTATAGCAAAAAGGGGTATGGCTAAGTGTGCTGACATGAACTTCTTAACTCTAGTTGGATGTTTTAGTATCAATGGGGAACGATTATTGCGCGCGGGCGAGGTCGATGGCCGCACTTATCGCATTTCGCGCTTGTGGGCTATTTTTCCAGCAAGTGGTGCGCAGCATGCTGGCGACTAAGTTAGCAATATCATCCACTTCGTGTTGGGCGAGTTGTTGTAGTGAGCTGATACCAATTTCTTCGAAGCGTTTAATTACCGTCGGGCCAACGCCTTTGAGTGCTAATAATGCTTGTTTTTCTTGTTCATTAAAACCCATAACGAATACTCCTTTATTGTTGGGATTGTGCTCAATTAATAGTACTGGGCAAGATTACCTTTAAACCGAGTTAACAAAAAGGCCCTCGAAGGGCCTGTTTAGTCTTTATGAATCAACAATCATCAATAAGTGTTACATATCACAGGGTTTGAGCGGTTTACGCAACTGGGCGCGCACGTTATCCATGCCTGAGTAAAACTCTTTCATCATCAATAGACCCATCATCTTGCCGTTATCGGTGACGATCAGATTGTCGGGATCTGTTGGGTCGTTTTTGATGGCGCCAATCAGTTTCATCGACGTCATTTCTTTAAATAAGGCGGTATCTAAATTGACGCCAAAGGTTTCGCGGAAATATTTACGCGATAAACGGCCGGAGAACATGCCCAGCAAAAAGCGATATTGCATCACGTCTTTTTTGCTGTAGTTCTTTTGTTGCTCGACACCCATTTGACCCGCTGCGATGCGTTCTTGGTACTTACGTAGCGAGAAAGTGTTCACATAAAGCGTGTCATTTAAGAAACTAAATGAGCCCGAACCTACCCCTAAGTATTCGTCGTAATCAATAACGTATTCGTCAAATCCTTCGTCATCGGTTTTACCAAATGCCCATGCAGATAATTGATTATATTGACCATTAAGACTGTTTAATATTTGGCGATATTGGTTTGCCATATCCGCTTGCGGCGCCGCTAATTTGCCTTTAACGCTCTTACGGGTTTGATGAGTGATCATCAGCGGATAGGTGGTAATTTGTCTTGGGTCTAAGCGCGATGCCATGTCGAGATCGTGTTGGATCACTTCATCGGTTTGGCCGCGGAAACCAAAAATCAAGTCGACGTTGATAATAGGGAACAACTCTTTGGCACCCATGATCTTGTCGAAGGTTTGCTGACCCGTGCCGAATTTATCGAGTCGGTCGGTCATTTTTAAAATATCGTCATTAAAGCTTTGCACGCCGATAGACATGCGATCCACTAAGCCTTTGAGCTGTTTAAAGCCTGGGCTGTCTAAATGCTGCGGATCGGACTCGCAGGAGACTTCTTTAATGCTAGGAAATAGGGTTTTAGCGTGTTCTATGGTACGGGCTAATTCGTCTTCTAATACCGTGGTGGTACCACCACCAATGTACATAGATTCAAAGTCATAGCCGAGGGCCTTGACCATTTCCATCTCTTTACGTAATGAGATGAAGTAGGCACGCGCCTTGTCTTCCTTAAACATAAAACGGTGGAAGGTACAGTAAGAGCACAGGGTATGGCAGAAGGGAATATGTGCGTATAGCATATATTTTTTGCCTTCAACCGGTGCTGGCATCATTTCTGCGGAAAGCGTATCGAGGCGAAGATTCTTATCGACATAGTACTGCATGACCCGTTCCATCGAGCCGAGCATCCAGTTAGGGACGGTAATATTCGCTTGATAAGGCGTTGCGATAGCGCCGCTGAGCGTTTGAATAACTGATGACATAACGATTCCTATCTGAGAGTGCTAACCGTAAACACCGAAATTGCTTTAGGTAATTCACGACCACCTAGCGCAATAAGACTACCTCGTATGTAATTGTTAAAACGTGAACTGGTTATAAGTTACGGTTTCCTAACAAGGAAATCACGGGCTTTTTGTTAAGCAGATCATGTTTTAGCGATTGAGAATGCATTTTTATCATACATTTTTTAGCGGAATTTATTGTAGATTTGCGGGGTTAGCTTACCGCGTCAGTCTAAATGCTGAGATTGAAAATCACCATTCTAGGCATTTTGTTGCTGGCGGATTAGCGCTTGTCTATCCAAGGGACGGCTGTCATCATCCGAACGATAAAAATAACCTCTTGATGTAAAGGGCCCACTATGTTGGCAAGCGTAAACCGTTTCTTCCCGCTGTTGGCACTGATAGGCGCAATGACAGCTTATCTGATGCCTAGTTGGTTTACTGAGCTTAAATCCGCCATAGTGCCGCTGTTGGTGATCATCATGCTCTCTATGGGGCTCACTTTAGATCTTCAGGATTTTGCTAATGCATTCAAACAGAAACATGCTGTACTCGCAGGACTCGTGCTGCAATTTTCGGTCATGCCGCTCAGTGCATTATTGATCAGCCTGTTATTAGGGTTAGATAGGGAACTCACCATAGGCATGGTGTTGGTGGGCAGTGTTGCAGGCGGCACCGCCTCTAATGTGGTCTGTTATTTAGCGAAAGGTGACGTGGCTTTATCGATAACCATGACGGCACTATCAACCTTAGCGGGCGTGGTGTTAACACCACTGATTATTAAGCTGTTGATTGGGGAAATGATCGATATACCCTTCGCCGATATGCTGCTGAGTTTAGTGATAATTGTGCTGATCCCTGTCAGCGTTGGCGTGATTATCAATCATTTTTTTAAATCGCTGGTGGCTAAAGTCGCTCCTGCATTGCCACTGATTTCTATCTTGGCAATTGTGATGGCGATTACGATTATCGTGGCGTTAAATGCCAATCAGTTTGATAAAGTTGGCCCCATTATTCTGCTGGCCGTGTTCTTACATAATGGTCTTGGTCTCGCCTTAGGCTATTTCTGTTGCCGTTTATTAGGCTTTAACCACACAGTCTGTAAAACTATCTCCATCGAAGTTGGCCTACAAAACTCCGGTCTTGCCACTGCTTTATGTATTAAATTCTTTAGTCCTATTTCTGCCATTCCCAGCGCGATATTCTCGATATGGCATAATTTGTCTGGCGCCATGTTGGCGGGATATTGGGCGAGGGAATCGCAAGATTAATAAGATGTTGCTGTCGAAAATAGATAATTCCTGTGGCCTAGCAAGCGAGGCCACAGGCTTAAAATGCTGTGACTAATTAACCGGTAATGGGGTCTCGACAGGCATGAGTGTTAGCTGCAAGATATTTTCTTGCCGGCTTAATGCCAGTGGCAGTGTGTAGTTGGGAAAGCGTAATCCGAATACGGCACCTTGTTGTAACAAGTGATACAGCTGATCTGTCATGGTAATCGTTAAACTGGCGCAGCCATGTTCATCGACTCTGCCTTCTAGTGGTAAGGCGATTTTGTCAGCTAAGGTTAGATACGCCGCCATACGCCAGTGAGAGTTTTCTCCAATATTGTATGTGCTGCCATGCAGTTGGTTGTAGCCTAAACCACAGGCCTGCAAGCTTAATTGGGTTTTGGCCGCTGTTCGCAGCGAAATAATCTGTTGTCGCTGCTGTGCCAGAAACTTACCCCACGCTAGCCGATGAATAACTGAGTCAAGTGAGATGGGAACATACTCATCTTGCTGTTTTAGTGCATTAAAGCGGGCAATGCCCTGTTCCAATTTAGTGAGATCGTCTTCATATTCCAGTTGTGCCTTAAGCAGATTATATGCGGGCGTTTTAGCTTGTTCCATGCCGGCTAACGCTGCTTTCTCGAAGTATGCCAGTGCTTTCACTTTATCGGCTTCTGCGCCCAAACCGCGCTCTTCCATGCTGCCTAAATGATAGTTAGCTATGGCAACTTGACGCTTAGCACCTTGTAAAAATGCGGCTTTCGCGCCGCTGTAGTCATTTTCATTCAACAGCAGAGCGCCGTAGTTTGTCCACGCCGTACCATCATCTGCTGCCATACCCAATTCTAGCCACTTTATGGCTTGCTGGCGTAACTGCGGGATGTCGAGACTTTCTCTTTCGCTGCCGACACTTTGCATCGCCATTAAGTACGCGCGCAGATACTCGCGTGAGGCATTATCCAGATAGAGGTTATCGGGTTGGAGTTCAAAGGCTTGCCCAAAGTAACTCCCCGCTTGCTGCGCCGCAGTGATTGCTTTCGCTAGATAGAACCTTGAGCTGGGATCTGCCGGACTGTGTGCTCGTCCTAGGTTATATAAGGTCGGTAGCTTAAGACCCTGCGCCAGTGCTTCTTCTAACAAGGGGATGGCCTGCGTTTTGCTATCATTATCCAGCGCCATGCTGCCTAGATTATGGCTGGCACGGGCCGAACCTAAGGCTCTGGCTTGTTCATAGTATTGGCTGGCGGTGGCATTGTCTTGCGTGACGCCACGGCCGAGATGGTAGGCTTTACCCAGTAAGAATAACGCCTCAGCATTGTTCTCTGCTGCTTGCTGCTGTGCTTGTTGCAAGAAAGCGTCGTATTGTTGTTGCTCAAATAACTGTTCCAGCGCGGACTTTTCTGCGGTTGCTGCAAAGCTTACGGTCAACAGTAATAGGAGAGTAGCAATAGTGAATATCTTCATAACATCCTTGTCGTTAAGCGGGTACTTGCAAGCGGTAGTGCGATTGAAGTTGGCTAACATAGTGGTTTGTTATGCTACAAGCAAGCCTTGCGGTTTACCACTGTGTTATGGACAGGCGGATGAATTGCAGCGGTAGCACTGCCGTGTGTTGGCGTTACATGGAAGCCGACGATAGCTAATCGTTGATTAGCTGAGTCCGAAGTTTTTTAGTGGTATTTAATATTGTGGGAGTGGGAGATGGGCAATACGTATCTTCATTGCTGAACTATAGGCTTCACGCCCTTATTATTGGTTTAGCACTGTTGACACTGAATCAATTTAATCATTTTTTGGTAAATAATTTTTCTAAAAATACAGTATTAATAATAGGTTATTTTTCTTGGCTGCGATTTATATTGCAGGTGTGTGACTCGCCTTATATCTCATCTAAAAATCTGACAGCCCAATAATTTTTGTTATTAGGCCGCAGATTTAAAAGCTTTTTTCAGGGAGCCTAAACCTAAAGCTTAAAATGCGAGACCACGCCGACGAGTTGTTCCTTCGTCGCGGCCAAAGAGGTTGCGCTATTGAGGGTGGCTTTACCGCTTTGATTCAGTTCATCGACCATTTCACTAATGGTGGTCAGATTACGGTTTATCTCTTCGGTCACAGCGCTTTGCTCTTCTGCTGCGGTGGCAATTTGATTACTGAGCCCATTAATATCGAACACATAAGTGGTCAGGGTATCAAGGTTTTCCGTCACTAGATTGGTGGTATCGGCGGCTTGCTGGCAACTGTGTTTCGTTTGCTCCATTGCGGTTACGGCGGCATTGGCACCAAGATAAAGTTGTTCCAGCATCTGGTTGATTTCTGCGGTACTTGCTTGAGTGCGTGCGGCCAGTGAGCGAACTTCATCGGCGACAACAGCAAAGCCTCGACCTTGTTCACCTGCACGGGCGGCTTCGATGGCTGCATTAAGCGCTAGCAGATTGGTTTGATCGGCAATTTCACCTATTACATTCAAAATCGCGGCGATATGACGGGTATTTTCGTTCATATCATTAATCGCATCAGCAGCGACATCGACTTTAGCGACCAAGGCTATCACAGTGTTGGCAGCTTGTTCGACGGCTTGCTTTGATTTATCCGCTTGCGCATTTGCTTGTTGAGTAAACTGGGCTGCGGATGCAGCATCACCCGCGACATTATGGGCCGTGGCGCTCATTTCAGTCATGGCTGTCACGACTTGGTCTGTTTCGACGGCGTGGATTTGCAGTGCATGATTATTGGCATTTGACTGTACATTCAATTGCCCAATTTGGTCGGACATATGATCCGAGGCTTGGGTAATTTCAGACATAATTTCACGTAGATTACCTATCACGCTGTCGAGATCTTCTGCGAGTGAGCAGAGCTCATTTTGTCCTTTAATATTTGTTTTATGAGTTAGGTCGCCATGGGCAAGACGTTCCATTACCCGTTTTATCTCATTGATTATGTGGACGAGTTGTTTACTCATAATGAGGGCGCTGAAGAGTGACGCTACAATCGCGAACAAGATCAATCCCAGTAGGATGCTTTCTGTTGAGGTGACTTTATCTTCAGCTTGTTTGCCTAACTCATGATTTCGCTGAGTGATCAGCGCGACTAATTGGTTGATTTGATTACTGACCTTAGGCCCGAGCGCTGCACGCTCAGCGGTTAGCTCAGGTACTGCTCCAGTTTGTTTAGCGAGTGCCAGTTCTTCTTGGTAGAGACGAACATAATGTTCTGTTTGTGGTAAAAGAGTGTGAATAGCTTGAGCATCAGCGCCCATGAAGTCGGTATTAAATTTGGTCAGTTGAGAGACAAGTTGTGCGACATTATGTTGTTGATCGGCGATAGCTTTACCGTTGTGGACTAAGGTGGCTAAGCGCAGCTCAAAAAAGGATTCTCGTACTGTAGTGAAAGTTTCTGCGAGCTGAGTGTTGTCGACTAGGCTTTTACTGGTCTCACCGAGTTCGTTAAAACTGCGATAGCACGAAATACCTATGATGATCAGTAAGATACTTGTAAACACTGATGGCAATGCCGTCAATGTACTGGTTTTGGCATTTTTAAACATGGTGACCTTCTAGGATAAAAAGCAGCAATGCGTAATTTAATTACACTATAGGTAATTTTAGCGTGCGCGTGAGCTAGCCAGCAAGAGAGTATTTTATGGGAATTTCTACTAAGATACTGTTTTTAATTGAATTGTTTTATTGGTGTTGCATCTGGTTGGTTGCTAAGTTACGAAATGTTGTGTTGTTTAAATTCAAATTTTATCTAGATGATTGTTTTTATTATTAAATACCTATGATACATGCAATTTTTTTTACAGTGATTTAGCATTTAAATTGGTCTTTGTGATCTCGTACTCAAATGCTATAAATGATTCAAAATGTAATTCAGACATATACTTAAAGCCGATGACTCATGCTGAAATAAAAGCCCCCGCCAGTAGTGATTGACGGAGGCTCTACGTTTGCTAGTGGCTAAGTATTTTTTGAATACCTACAACTAGATTTCAGTCTTATTCTTTATATTTAAGCGTGCCGTTGGCTTTGATTTCATCAAACCATAGGTTGTGATGTTGGCTTGCCCAGTTTTCATCACAGTAGCCTGACACCATACATTCCATACCACCTTCTGACATCACAGTTGCCATGAAGATGTGTACGATAGAGAAAGCACAGATCACGATAGCGCTCACTGAATGCAGTACCAGGGCGATCAAGCTTAATGTACGGCTTGGCTCGAACAGGTTAGGGAAGAGTAATAACATGCCCGAGGCCGAAATCACTAATCCAAACAGGGCAAATGCCCAGAACCACATTTTCTCACCCGCGTTAGCAAAACCTGCATCTGGGTGCTTACCTTTGAACGGACCAAAGTTAATGTAACCGCCTACTACCATGAACCACTTTACGTCGTACATTTTTGGCAGCTGGTTTTTCGCCCATAGGGTGGTCATCAATGCCCAACCTATCATGAAGGGAATCGCCATCACGTCATGGATTTGCTTCGCGCCATAGACGATTGCTTCCCAGATGCCTTCACCCAACCAAGGTTGGAAGAAGAAGCGACCTGCTAATAAGGTTAAGCCTGTTAAAATCAACAGTAAGCATGGGATCGCGCCTAACCAGTGGATTGAAACATCAAACTTAGACCAGCGATGCACTAACTTGCCTGAAAAACCATGGTGCAGCTTGGAGATGCCATTCACCTTTATAAATAGGACAAAGATAATGATCATACCGAATAGTGCTGCCATTAAGGCAGGCGCTAACCAGTCGCTACGCAGCTCCAATACTCGTAAATCATAGGTATTGATCGGCTGAGCATGAAACTCACTTTGGGAGGTAGTGTATCCCGTGGCACCATCCTTCAGTTGCGCCCAAATTTGGGCATCAGACTGTTGAACTTGATTCGCCAGTTCATCACCACCATTGGCTATACACACAGCACTAAATAATAGTGCTATGGCTAAACCTATGTGTTTGAACCATTTGTTCATCATACATCCTCTCTCACTTAGTCGCGCCTACCTAGATAGGCGCTAAGCTAAGTCTGTGGACAGATCCTGTTGACCTGAATTAATTCCAAGCCGCGTTTTTAGCACCACGATAAGCCACACGCTCGCGGAAGATGCTTGAAACCACTTCGGCATCACCCGCTAACAGGGCTTTAGTCGCGCACAGTTCTGCACACATAGGCAGTTTGCCTTCGGCAATACGGTTTGAACCGTATTTTTGGCGCTCTGCATCTGAGTGGTTTTCTTCTGGGCCACCGGCACAGAAGGTACATTTATCCATCTTACCGCGGCTACCAAAGGCACCTTTTTTCGGGAACTGAGGTGCGCCAAATGGACAGGCGTACAGGCAGTAACCGCAACCAATACAGGCATCTTTGTCGTGTAGCACTATGCCATCGTCGGTTCTGTAGAAGCAGTTTGCTGGGCAAACCGCCATACAAGGTGCATCTGAGCAATGCATACAGGCGACAGAGATTGAGGCTTCACCACGTTGACCATCGTTGATCGTCACTACGCGGCGGCGTTGGATACCCCACTCGAGAGCGGAGTCGTTTTCGTTTTTACAGGCAGTGACACAACCGTTACATTCGATGCAGCGCTTGGTATCACACAAAAATTTCATTGTAGCCATAATGGCAATTCTCCTAGCTTAAGCTGCACTTACGCTTTAACAATCTGACAGAGTGATGCCTTGGTTTCCTGCATTTGTGTCACAGGGTCATAACCATAGGTCAGCGCAGTGTTACAAGATTCACCAATAACGTAAGGCACTGTTCCATCTGGATAATTAGGCGCTAAACTTTCTCCGTGCATCACACCCGCAAAGTGATATGGCATAAAGGTAACGCCGGGTTTTACCCTTGGGGTAACCATGGCTTGTACCTTAATACGGCCACCTTCGGCGCCTTCTAACCAGACGTCTTCACCGTTACGAATGCCGCGATCGGCAGCGTCGGCAGGGCTTATCTCAACGAACATTTCCTGTTGAAGTTCAGCCAGCCAAGGGTTGGAGCGAGATTCTTCACCACCACCTTCGTATTCAACCAGACGACCCGATGTCAGTACCAACGGGTACTTGCCGCTCATGTCTTTGTCTTGGATAGACTTATACAGCGTAGGGAGACGGTGTACTTGCATGTCGTCATAGGTTGGGTATTTCGCCACTAAGTCACGACGTGCTGTGTATAACGGTTCACGGTGCACAGGGACTTGGTCAGGGAAAGTCCAAACAATACAACGAGCTTTAGCATTACCAAAGGGGATACAACCGTGCTTGATCGCCACGCGCACTATGCCGCCTGACAAATCTGTTTTCCAGTTTTTACCTTCGGCTTCCGCTTTTTCTTCCGCCGTCAGATCATCCCACCAACCCAATTGTTTGAGCATATCGGCAGTAAATTCTGGGTAACCGTCTTGAATTTCAGCGCCTTTAGAATAAGTGCCATCGGCTAAAATGCTTTGACCCTTATATTCAACACCGTAACGGGCGCGGAAGTTACCACCGCCGTCTTTAACGTGTTTGGCTTGGTTATAGAGGATCTGAGTGCCTGGGTGTTTAGCTTCTGGCGTACCCCAACATGGCCAAGGTAAACCGTAGGTTTCGCCTTTAGCTGGGCCGCCTGCGGCTTCCAACGTCTTGTTGCTGAAAGTGCCCCAGTTTTGGGTGTGTAACTTGATACGCTCAGGGCTTTGACCTGTCATACCGATAGTCCACATACCGCGGTTGATTTCACGGGTGATTTCTTCAATCACAGGTAAACCATTTTCAATCGCGATGCGTTTAGTGTACTGCTCGGCAATACCCAGTTTTTGGGCCAAACGGTACATGATTTCGATGTCAGTTTTAGATTCGAACAGTGGCTCGATGACTTGCTCACGCCACTGGATAGAACGGCCTGAGTTAGATACTGAACCGTGAGTCTCAAACTGAGTTGCCGCAGGCAGCAGATACACGCCATTCTTACGACGGTGCATAACACCTGCCATCGTTGGGAATGGGTCGACAACGACGACTGTGTCCATCTTGTCTAAGGCATCACGCACTTCACGCTGACGGGTTTCAGTGTTGACCGATTGTCCCCAGAAAAACGCCATACGGATATTATCTTTCTGCGCTAACTTGCTCTTATCTTCTAACACACCATCGTGCCAACGAGAACAAGGAATACCCGGTGTCGTCATTGGATCTTTGCCAAGGTAGGCTGTTTGATCGAAACGACCTTTCACCCATGCCATGTCCAGATCCCAAACATGGGTCCAGTGACTCCATGCTGCAGAGGTCAAACCGTAGTAACCGGGTAAGTTATCAAATAACAAACCTAAGTCAGTTGCGCCTTGTACGTTATCGTGGCCACGGAAAATGTTAGTGCCGCCACCTGAAACGCCCATGTTGCCCAGTGCTAATTGCAGAATACAATAAGCGCGAGTGTTGGCATTACCCACGTGGTGTTGAGTTCCACCCATACACCAAATCACAGTGCCAGGACGGTTATCAGCCATTAATTTAGCCGCTTGATAAACCTCGGCTTCGCTCACACCAGTGATGTTTTCGACTTCTTTAGGTGGGAACTTCTTCACTTCAGCACGGATACTTTCCATCTCGAATACGCGGTGCTTGATAAAGGTTTTATCTTCCCAACCATTTTCAAAAATGTGCCATAACATACCGTAAATAAAAGGAATGTCAGTGCCTGGGCGAATTGCACAATGCAAGTCTGAATGCGCTGCAGTGCGAGAGAAACGTGGGTCAACGACGATGATTTTGGCGTTGTTTCTTTCTTTAGCGATCAGAATATGTTGCATCGAAACGGGATGCGCTTCTGCTGGGTTTGCCCCGATCAGGAAGATGGCATGAGCATTCTGGATATCGTTGAAAGAGTTAGTTTGCGCACCGTAGCCCCAAGTGTTAGCAACACCGGCTACCGTGGTAGAGTGACAAATACGAGCTGAATGGTCGACGTTGTTTGTGCCCCACATAGCCGCCAACTTGCGGTACATGTAACAACCTTCGTTAGAAAACTTAGCGCTACCCATGAAGTACACTGAGTCTGGGCCAGATTCTTTACGAATGTTGAGCATTTGGTCGCCCACTTCGTTAATAGCATCTTCCCAAGAGATTTTTTTCCACTTGCCATCAACCAATTTCATTGGATATTTCAGGCGTTTTTCACCATGACCATGTTCACGCAGTGCAGCACCTTTCGCGCAGTGACCGCCAGCGTTGAATGGATGGTCGAATGCGGGTTCTTGGCCCGTCCACACACCATTTTGTACTTCGGCATACAGGCCACAACCGACGGCGCAGGCACTACAAATAGTACGTTTGATTTCGATTGGCGCATCATGCGGCACTTCTTTGGCTTCGACACGACGCATCATGCCTGTGCCCATCAGAGATGCTGCGGCAATACCACCTGTGGCGATACCTGCGTGCTTCATAAATTGACGACGGCTGATGCCTAACGCCGGTTTGTCTGCCACTGTGGCAACATTGGACTTGCGAGTTAACTTCATCGCTGACTTCTCCTAGATTAGCTGCGCAAGCTATCGTAATAGCTGCTGATATGCGCAGTTTCGTGGTAACCCTTTGACTCTTTAGTGGTTACCTTGCTGCTCTCGCTGGCCTGTGCCACGCTCATGCCGGTTGCGGCAATGGCGGCACCCGCTACGCTGCCGACGGTGAGCGCTTTGAGCAAAGATCGGCGAGATAAATCGCTGGGTTGCTGCTTCATGCTGACTCCTGAAATTAGGGTTTAGTTTTTGAGATCGCACGGCTTTTTGTGGGGTTCATCTTGTTATCAAAAAGTGAAGATTAGTGGTGGAAAAGATAATGAAATCATCTTGTTTGCCATGAATCATCGCGCGTGACGGCAATATAGTAGGAAAGGATTGAGTAGGAATTGATCTAGGACAGTTTGCAGCCCTGAAATCGGCAGCCGTTCTCTTAAAGCGTTAACTCGCTCATAGTTTAGTGAACTACTGGGGAGGATGGCGTTGGTGGATTTTTGTATCTCGCTGTTTCAGTTGTTAATTTTTTGTACTGTTGAATTATACCAATTACATTAAATATCTAATCAGTTCAGAGCCTCACAGGCATCTCAATCCAAGGCGCATTGACGCAGAAATGGTTATTCCCTTTTAAGTCAATGCAACACGGGAGTGGGATGCCTGTGAGGCTCCCGAAGGGCGGCTGATGTTAACGGCATGGCAACGCGCTTTATACTGCGTTTAAGGCTTTCGACAGAGCACCACTATGCCTTCAAGCCTTCGCCTTGTTTAAAGCGCGTTGAACTCCCGCTGAATGAACATATATTTAATACGATTGGTATTAATGCGAGGGGAACAGTGCGAATAAAAAACACCCCGCGAGGCGGGGTGTTTTGAGGATGTAAAAGCTGCGGTTTAACTTAGTCTTTATACTTTAAGC
This sequence comes from Shewanella sp. SW24, assembly GCF_025653395.1. NCBI lineage: Bacteria > Pseudomonadati > Pseudomonadota > Gammaproteobacteria > Alteromonadales > Shewanellaceae > Shewanella > Shewanella sp. SW24. The sequence continues at coordinate 12,026 of NZ_JAKKSH010000040.1, read as the reverse complement.
TGCCGTTGGCTTTGATTTCGTCATACCAGAGATTATGGTGTTGGATTGCCCAGTTTTCATCACAATAGCCTGACTTCATACACTCCATACCGCCTTCGCTCAGTACGGTCGCCATCCAAATATGCACTATAGTAAAGGCAATCAAGATAATGGCGCTGATAGAGTGGATCAGCAGCGCGCCCATAGAGGCTTCGCGGGGTAAATCTAAGCCTGGTAATACCAACATGATGCCAGATACGCTGATGAATAAACCAAACAACATCAGTGTCCAGAACCACATTTTTTCACCGGCGTTAGCAAAACCGCTATCGGGGTGCTTACCTTTGAAGGGACCAAAGTTAATATAGCCCCCGACCACTAAAAACCATTTTAGATCGTACATCTTAAAGGTTTGCAGCGGCATCCATTTCACTACACAGGCAATCCAAGCCAAGATAAAGATGGGGCCTGCCCAATCGTGGATAGTTTTGCTGCCGTAGATCAATGGCGCCCAAATATCAGGCCCAAGCAGCTCTTGTACTACATGCTTACCGAGCATAATGGTTAAGCCAGTAAACATCAGTGCTAGGCAGCTGATTGCCATAACCCAGTGGATCCACAGATCCGCCTTTGACCAACGAGCAACCATCTTGCCCGAGAAGCCGTGGCTGAGTTTTGAGGGACCATTCACCAGATAAAACAATAAGAAAGCACCAAAAACGCCCGTAACGGCTAAGGCCATAATCGGGGTGATATATTGATTTCTCAGTTCTTTACCTTGGTTACCGGCAACATTAATCAACACCCCAGTTTCTACGCCTTTGGCCGTGGTATAGCCGGCATCGCCTGCTTTTACCGCGCGCCAAAGATCGGCATCACTGGTTTGCGCTTTCGCCTGTTGTTGACTCGATTGCTGATCGCTTGCGTACACTGGGCTTGCGCTCATCGCTGAACCTAGACCCAATCCCATCACGAGTACCATCAGAGCAAACAGACTGCGCAGTGATTTGTTGAACTGTTTGTTTAACATTGTCACTCCTTGCCAGAGGTTAGGGATCACTCCCTAACCCTCGCTCTGCTTAGTTAATCTCACCTGTTTTGGGGTTGTAGCCCCAAATCACGTTAGGATTGCCTCGAGAGGCCATACGTTGACGGTAAATGTTTGATACCACTTCCGCATCACCCGCAAGCAGTGCTTTGGTTGCGCAAAGCTCCGCACACATAGGTAACTTACCTTCGGCAATACGGTTGGCACCATATTTTTTATGCTCGGCTTCGGAGAAGGTTTCTTCTGGGCCACCGGCACAGAAAGTACACTTATCCATTTTGCCGCGACTACCAAAGGCGGTCTTTTTCGGAAATTGTGGTGCGCCAAACGGGCAAGCATAGAAGCAATAACCACAACCGATACAGGTATCTTTGTTGTGCAGCACTATGCCATCGTCGGTGCGGTAGAAACAATCTGCCGGACATACGGCCATGCAAGGAGCGTCGGTACAGTGCATACATGCCACTGAAATTGAGGCTTCACCGGGTTGACCATCGTTAATCGTCACCACGCGGCGACGTTGGATACCCCACTCGAGAGCGGAGTCGTTTTCGTTTTTACATGCAGTGACGCAACCGTTACACTCGATGCAGCGTTTGGTGTCACATAGAAATTTCATGACTGCCATAATGGCTTATCTCCTCATCAAGTAGGTTAGGCTTTGCTGATTTGGCAGAGGCTGGACTTAGTTTCTTGCATCTGAGTCACAACGTCGTAGCCATAAGTTAAAATGGTGTTTGCAGATTCGCCTATCACGTAAGGCACTGTACCTTCTGGATAGTTTTTCGCGAGACTTTCACCTTCAAACACCCCAGCAAAGTGGTATGGCATAAAACATTCACCGGCAATAACGCGCGGTGTCACCATAGCCTTAACCGTGATTTTGGCGCCCTCTGGGCCATGAACAAAGACATTGTCACCGTCACGAATACCACGATCTGCCGCATCAGCAGGGTTCATTTCGATGAACATTTCCTGTTGTAGTTCAGCTAACCAAGGGTTCGAACGGGATTCTTCACCGCCGCCTTCATATTCCACTAAGCGGCCAGATGTGAGCGCCAGTGGGAAGTCTTTAGCAAAGTCCTTGTCCTGAATTGACTTATACAGTGTTGGTAAACGCGCAACCATACGATCTTCGTAGGTTGGGTATTTAGCGACTAAGTCACGACGAGGCGTGTAAAGGGGTTCGCGATGGCGTGGAATATCGTCTGGGAACGTCCATACAATACAACGAGCCTTAGCGTTACCGTAAGGGATACAGCCGTGCTTGATTGCAACACGTTGGATACCACCGGAAATGTCAGTTTTCCAGTTTTTGCCTTCGGCGTGCTTTTTCTCGTCTTCGGTCAGATCATCCCACCAACCTAATTGCTTGAGCATGTCGGCGGTAAATTCTGGATAGCCATCTTGGATCTCGCTGCCCTTGGAGTAAGTACCTTCGGCAAGAATATTATTGCCTTCATGTTCCACACCATAGCGAGCACGGAAGTTACCACCACCGTCTTTAACATGTTTGGCTTCGTTATACAGGATCTGGGTGCCAGGATGTTTCATCTCTGGTGTGCCCCAACAAGGCCAAGGTAAGCCGTAGGTTTCGCCTTTGGCTGGACCGCCGGGGGCTTCTAGGCTGTCAGCATCAAAAGTACCCCAGTTTTCCTGGTGCATTTTTAAACGCTCTGGGCTTTGTCCGGTATAACCGATAGTCCACATACCTGTGTTAAATTCGCGGGTAATATCTTCAATCAAAGGCTCATCACCATTGACTTTGATATGTTTAAACAGCTCTTTATCTATTCCAACCTTTTTAGCGAGTTTGCACATGATCACATGATCAGGCAGGGATTCGAACAGAGGTTCTATCACTTTCGAGCGCCACTGAACTGAGCGGTTGGTGGCAGAGATTGAACCGTAGGTTTCAAATTGGGTAGCCGCGGGTAGCAAATACACCCCATCTTGACGTTGGTGCATCACACCCGCCATGGTTGGGAAGGGATCGACAACGACGACGGTATCCATTTTGTTTAACGCTTCACGCACTTCGCGACCACGGGTTTCAGTGTTGACCGATTGTCCCCAGAAGAACGCCAGACGAATATTGTCTTTTTGCGCTATCTTGGATTTATCTTCTAACACGCCATCGTGCCAGCGCGAACAAGGAATCCCCGCAGAGGTTTGCGGTTTTTGTCCTAGGTATTCGCCTTGATCGAAACGGGCTGCAACCCAGTTAGGATCTAGATCCCACACATTTGTCCAGTGTGCCCAAGCGCCAGTCGTTAAACCGTAGTAACCCGGTAAGTTATCAAATAACAAACCAAAGTCGGTTGCGCCTTGCACGTTATCGTGGCCACGGAAAATGTTAGTGCCGCCGCCAGGTACACCCATGTTGCCTAAAGCGAGTTGTAACATGCAGTATGAGCGAGTGTTAGCGTTACCCACGTGGTGTTGAGTACCACCCATACACCAAACGATAGTGCCAGGTTTGGTTTCGGCCATCATCTTGGCGACGCGGTACATTTGTGCCTTAGGCACACCTACAACCAGTTCAACTTCTTCTGGGGTGTATTTTTTGGCTTCTTCGCGGATGCGATCCATGCCATAGACGCGGTGTTTGATAAACTCTTTATCTTCCCAGCCGTTTTCAAAAATGTGCCATAACAGGCCATAAATGAAGGGGATATCTGTGCCGGGGCGAATGTGCACGTACTCGTCAGATTTCGCTGCAGTACGGGTGAAACGGGGATCAACAACGATGATTTTGGCACCGCGTTCTTTACCAATCAAAATATGCTGCATGGCAACAGGATGCGCTTCACTGGGGTTTGCCCCAATAAACATGATGCACTTTGAGTTGCGAATATCGTTGATTGAGTTGGTTTGCGCACCGTAGCCCCAAGTGTTAGCAACACCGGCTACTGTGGTAGAGTGACAAATACGGGCTGAGTGGTCGACGTTGTTCGTGCCCCACAATGCCGCAAATTTGCGATATAAATAAGCTTGTTCGTTAGAGAACTTGGCGCTACCCATAAAGTAAACTGAATCTGGGCCTGACTCTTGACGAATGGAAGCCATCTTATCGCCAACTTCAGTAATCGCTTGATCCCAAGAGATCTTTTTCCATTTTCCGCCTTCTAACTTCATCGGGTATTTCAGGCGTTTTTCACCATGGCCATGCTCACGCAGTGCTGCACCTTTCGCGCAGTGTCCACCTTGGTTGAAGGGATGATCGAATGCGGGTTCTTGTCCTGTCCACACGCCGTTTTGCACTTCAGCATAGATACCACAGCCCACAGCGCAGTGGGAGCAAATGGTACGTTTGACTTCAGTTGGGGCATTGTGGGGGATATCTTTAGCTTCTGCTTTACGCATCATGCCTGTGCCCAGCATAGATGCTGCGGCGATACCACCGGTGGCAAGACCTGCGGATTTTAAGAATTGGCGACGATTAAGACCTAGGGCGGGCGCTTTAGGCTCAACAACCTGGTCTGTTTTGCGGGTTAATCGCATCACATACTCTCCTCTGGTTAGTTTTTAAGCGACGCATAGTAACTACGAATATGGTCGGTTTCGCGATAGTTCTCGCTCTTAGGTTCGGTAGGGGCAACCGTTGGCGTTGAGGCTAATGCCTGACTGCTCACAGTGGCTACCGCCCCCGCCGCACTGCCCAGTGCCAATGCTTTAAGCAGTTGGCGACGGCCCATGTCGGAAGCTTGCTTCTTCATAGTGTCTCCTTGTGTTACTAGATAAGGTGGTACAAGTGTGACCACCTCGGTTATTGCGAAAGCTGAGGCTTTCTTTTTTCTGCTAAAGGTGAATTTACTCACCTTAGTACAAAAACATGGCAAGCGGAGTCAAAGCGCTAATTGACTAATTCCACTTGTTTTTCTAAATCACTTGCGGCCGGTTGTAAGTCGGCACTGCCTGGACAATTGACGGGGATATCTAAGCTCAATTGCTCAAACGCGCTGGCTTCCATCTCGAAAAAGGCCTTTGCCAGATGGGCAACGGTTGCGTAAAACGCCGCACTTGGCGCTTTGGCTAGATTGTCACAGAAACGGCCGATCCAACTGCCGATATGACGTTGGTAAAAGGCCAGTTGACGGTAGCCTGGGGCTTCAAGGATCAATGTGCCCATCACTTCGCAAAGTGCAGCCACGTGATCTTCGGGTTCTTTCACGTTTTCTTCGCGCTCAAACCCCAGCTGCATTAAGTCTTGGCGCAGCAGTGCTAATGGTTTATCCATTAATGAGCCCGTCATAAACCAACTGCCGTAGGGCAGGATCTCACCACAACCTACGCCGAGGAATAGGGCAAAATATTCGTCCTCTAGCTGTTCACTGCTGAACTGCTTTGCAGCCAGTTGTACAGATAACCAAGCCTTAGTCATCTCGTTGTCTTCATTGGCATCAATTTCAAGATTAGCCAAAAAGTGCAGTAATTCCGGGCTGGGATGACGGCGTAATAGGGCGGCCAACAGTTGATAGATATCGGCTCTCAACTGATCGTTTTCTGAAACTTGTCTTACTGATTCGGTCATAGCGGATCTCTTATCGCAGTTGCTTTTCAGGATCTTGAAGAATGTCTTCAAACATGTCTTTTACCCGGCAGTCGCCACACATCTTCAAGCGCTCAATATTGGCTGAAAATGCGCTGTGTGCACCGACCATATCCAGCATCCGATGCACCATAGATTGGGTCGCAAAAGGAGCGCCGCAGCGAATACATTCGAAGGGAGCTTCTTCTTTCAGGGTGTGTTGTTGCTGACGGGCAGCTTTATCAAAATTAATTTGCGGAGTCAGGCTAATCACTTTCTCAGGACAGGCCGCCTCACATAAACCGCATTGCACACAGTTTTGTTCAATGAAGTGTAGCGCAGGTTTGTCGCCACCATCCTGTAATGCCATGGTTGGGCAAATTGCCACACAGGACATACAGAGAGTACATTTCTCGACATTGACACTGACTTTGCCAAAGGGGATGTTGCTGAGCCCCAGACAAGTATCGATTTCACCCGCTTGGCTATTGAGGTGGTCTATCGCCTCAAATAGTGTGTTGCGTTTCGTGGTCGACGCAAAGGCGGCGGGCACGATCACGGGCCAATCTAAACTGATATCGAGCATCGGATGTAAATTACTAAGCATGCTCGGATCGATAAGGCTGATACGTTGCGGCTGGCCCATCTCATCTAAAATACTGTTGGCTAAGGACAGTTCACCTTTAAGCATTTGCGTTAGGGTTGGTGCAGTCGCGTCGGTGTTGAGGATTAGCACTTGGCGCGCCCCCCAAGCGAGGACGGATAACCAATGATCTAGGCTAGCCACGGTAATTTCTTCGAGGGCAACGGGAATGATGTCACCGGCTAAGTCATCGGTGATCAAGTCGGCACCGACGGCATTATCGTGGAACAAAATTACCGGCGCGGTTTGGGCCTGCTCGCGAAAGCGACTAACGATTTTATTCAGGTATGAATGTAAAGCTTGTGGCGTAGGTAAATCGTAACTGATGGCACCCGTTGGGCAAGCGCTGGTACAACTACCTGCGCCATGACAAAGATAGGGGTCGATTTCAATTTTCTTCGCGACACTGCTGATCGCATCGGCTGGGCAGAAGTTAAGGCAACGATTACAACCATTAATGCCATTGCGGTCGTGGGCACAGATATCTGGGTTAATTTTGACGTAGCGCGGCTTATCAAATTGGCCTATGAGATCGGGAATTTGCGCAAGGGCATCTTCGAGTTTTTCAGCGTCTTGGCCTACGTAAAAATAGCCGGGTGGCAGCATTTCTAAGTTCAAACAAGCTGCGCTGCTCAAATCGAGCACGATATCGAAATGGGGTTTACGGATTGACACTAAACTGAGTTCGGCAGCACCATCTTGATGTTCAACACTGACTTGAAATTGGCCTAAAAAGCCTTTTACACCAATGAGTTTGTTGTAATAGCTTTCGACATCAGTTGCCGCTGCCATGACACGTTCTAGGTGCGCTTCATCTTGGCTGGTAATGGCTTCATTGGCTAAAATCACTCTATGGGCCATAGTGGACAATTTGTCCGCGGCGAGGCGAGCCAGATCTTCTGGGCCAATAATAAGAACATTGCCTTCGGTGGTATAGCTGACAGTTGGCGGGATCAGATTCTGCAACATCTGAGTTTGCGTTAATACCTGTTGTCGCGCTTGTTTTAACGCTTCTTGGGTTTGATTGGTCATCAAATAAGTGCTCACATTGCGTTCCTGAACAGTACTTTGGCTGTTTCTTGTTTTACTGTATCTGGGCAGATTTAGGCGGCTGGTAATAAGTAAGTCATTGCCTTTTCTGCTTTTATCTAAGCTTTTTTATATCTTAGTACAGCAATTCACATACCAAAGTTACGGACATTAAAATTAGCTAAACTGACGTTAAACAACTCGGGTATGTACCTGAGCTAAGGGCTCTGGTGCATTTTGGGGTAGGTCATCAGTCTCCCCATCCAAATTGTCCGTTATCGGCTCAGCTGCCCATTCGACTTCGACTTCATTAGTCTCATGAGTTGTTGTTTCGCTTACATCAAGACTCGCGGATGGATTGCTTTCTTCAGTTTGTTTGGCTAAAGCAGCTGATTCTTCATCCGAGGTCTCGCTGTCTTCGGCTATGTAACGGAAGACTTTTTGCATTAATTCAGCTGAGACTTCTGCACTGAGTTTCGGTTGATTACTGTAATCGAGTGCATATTCCAAAAGCCCATCTATCTCGTTGAAATGCGGTTGTTTCCACAGTGCACGTAGCGCTGCAGATTTAGCCGCAGGGTCAACATTGGCGCCCATAAAACTTGCAAAGCTGCCGCCTATTTCAATCTCGTCGGGATTGGGTAAATCCGCTGCAGTGAGGATGCGATTAGGATCGTCATGCTCTGCAGTATTAGGTTCAATGGCTGACTCTGTGGGTTGAAGCTGCTCAACTGCCATAGTGGGCTCGGCTACGATGGTCTCCTGAGGTGTGATTTCCCCGTCAGCCTCTCGCGCTTCCTCTGCTGCAACTTGTTCGCGCCGTTGGTTCCAGCGACTCAGTAGCCCGCCTGTTTTTTGTATGGATTCAGCCATTAGTCCCTCCGCAATGGATCGTGACTTGGGCCTTGATTATTACGGCCATCGACATGTTTACGGCGATGAGCGGCAATTTCGACTTCACCATATTGGGTGATAAAGGCTTCAATCCAACAAGCGATAGCTTTTGGCATCAATAAGTTGAGGACAGGGGTATTGCCCTCAAGGCAACCCGCCGCGACATTCTGATCCGCCGATAATGCCGCCGGTATCCAAGTGCCATCGGCCGTTTCATCACATACTAAATACAGCATGGCGTTATCTAAATCGAGATTGAGGCGATAGCTGGCGCGTTCGTCTTTGTGCAGTTCGAGTAGCACTAAGGTTGCATCGTCTGGGGCTTGATGAGTGGCGGGAAGTAGGTGATCAATTTCCCATTGTACTGAGGTCCAGCGGCCAACTTGCTTCTCTACTTTCTTGAGTGAAACGTACATAGGCCAAACACTAGTTGTATGTTGCATTGTCTCTCCGTCTCAGCCGTGTTGATGGACAAACCGTAGAGTGAACGGTTCGGTTTTACCAACAAATTGCGATAAAAGGTCACTGCAATATTGGTGCCAGTAAACATAGTGGATTAGTTTGAGCTAGATCATCAAAAACACCCTATAAATTGGACATTTTGTCCAGTACAGGATTTTGTTTGGGACATAAAAGGGCTAATGAAAAATCAGCATTGCGGCAGATCACGCATTTAACCCCAATTTTTATGTCTAGGTATAAATATTGCTATGCTCTGGCCATGACTCGTTAAGCGGTAACATTATGATCTCTGAAAATATCACTATTCCTGATAACAACATGAGCACAGATAGCGAAATAGCGGCAGCCAATCCTTCTCAAAAAACTCAGCATCAGTGTTCTTTTGTGAGAACTCAAGTGGAAGTACCGCTAACCATTGCTGTAAAAGCAGTGAATGAAGCCGGGGAAGTGTTGGATAAATTTGTCGCCTGCGAACGTCCGCTTACCGTGTATTTGAACTGGCGACCAATAGTGACACTTATGACCCTAGGGGCGAAACCTGAGTCACTGGCGTTAGGTTATCTTAAGAACCAAGGCTTTATTTCGGATGTGAACTTACTGGACTCTGTTATCGTCGATTGGGATGTGAGTTCTGCAGCTGTGGTTACCCGTGAACAAACCGCCGATCTGGATGAGAAACTCTCCGAAAAAACGGTGACATCAGGCTGTGGTCAAGGCACGGTTTATGGCAGTTTTATGCAAGATTTAGACGGCATCAATTTACCAACGCCAAGTCTTAAGCAAAGCACCCTTTATAGCTTATTGAAAAATATCAACGAATATAATGAAACCTATAAAAATGCGGGTGCTGTGCACGGTTGTGGCTTGTGCGAAGACGATAAAATTATGGCTTTCGTCGAGGATGTTGGCCGTCATAATGCCGTAGATACTTTGGCTGGGGATATGTGGCTGACACAGGATCGCGGCGATAATAAGATATTTTATACCACTGGCCGCTTAACTTCGGAAATGGTGATTAAAGTCGCTAAAATGGGGATCCCTATTTTGCTATCACGCAGTGGCGTGACTCAAATGGGCTTAGCACTAGCGCAGCAGTTGGGTATTACTATTATTGCCCGCGCCAAAGGTCGTCACTTTTTGGTGTACCACGGTAGTGAAAATCTGCAGTTTGATGCCAATACGGCTCCTTAGCCTCAAGTCAGCTAAGACTTACATGCAGTAACGAAGAATAAGACAAGGAAACAAGATGACGTCTGCCAGTGAATTGGTCTACATGAGCGCGAAGCAAGTGGCTGAGTATTTAGATCTTAATGAGAAAAAAGTCTACGCCATGGCTAATGACAGAATTCTCCCCGCCACTAAAATCACCGGTAAATGGCTATTTCCGAAAGTGTTAATCGACCGTTGGGTAATGGATTCTTGCCACAGTGGCATGCTGACCGACCGTTTATTGATCACTGGTAGTGACGATCCACTATTATCTATGCTGGTGGCGCGTTTGATGGCGCAAGTTGGTAGCCGTGAGTTGATAAGCTACAGCGCAACAGGTTCACGCTTAGGGTTAGAGTTGCTTGCTAAAGGTTATGCCGATGTGTGCACCTTACACTGGGGTAGCATGGAGGATAGAAATATTCGCCACCCAGCTTTACTTAAAGGTTATAACAACCATCAACAATGGATCATGGTGCATGGTTACTCCCGTCAGCAAGGGTTGATCATGCGTGCCGATATGCACCATAGATGCCAAGAAGAAGATAAAGTCGTGAACTTGCCTTGGCGTTGGGTGAGTCGTCAGGGGGGCGCAGGTAGCCAACAGCACTTAGAGCATTGGTTGTTAAAGCAAGGTGCTCGCTTAGATCAACTTAATGTCGTGCTAACTGCCTATAGTGAACGCGAGTTGGCGGGTTATATCGCTAGGGGTGATGCCGATATTGGTTTTGGTTGTCAATCTGTGGCTTTGGAAAGTGGTTTAAGTTTCGTGCCACTGATTAAAGAGTCTTTCGATTTCGTTATGCCGCAAAGCATTTACTTCCGTCGTCAGCTTCAACAACTTTTTACTATGTTGGCGAGTGGTCACTCGAGGCAAATGGCGGCACTACTTGGTGGCTATGATCTTACCGACTGCGGACAACTGCTATGGAGTGCGAGCTAATCCACTCAACTCGGTAATGGATTAAGGTGAATAGAGTTGAATGGTCTTCTGAACTACTTATTACTGCTACTACATGCTGATATCTAATGTAGCCAGTTACTAACGAATAAGTATCAAAGAGACCCTCTTTATATTGCTGATTACGTTGTTTCGACTTTCTATGGTGGGTTGATGGGAGGCAACTACTATATATAGGTAAAGTATCTTCATCGCCAAATACACTCAGAGTGCCATCTTCTTCTGTTGTTCCCCGTCATTCTCCCATTAACGACTCTATATAAAAGTGGAGGTGAGATATTCCGGTTCGAGCAGCCGTTATTCTCATTTAAATCTGATAGCATTCATGCTCATGATCCCTTTGTCTTGATACTGTACGCTGGCAATCAATTGGGCCAAATTACAGATAAAGCGCTATTTTGTGGATAACTTTGGGGGTAAGTGGTGGGTATCTTGTGGCTAGATTAGATAATTAGAATTAACTGCAAATTTCCTTAAAATAGGGGTTGCGCAAAATCTCCTGCTGCCTATAATGCGCATCCACTGACACGGCAGACAGCGAAAGCCAGCTGACGAGTTAAGTTGAATTGATTAGCTTTTAAGCACTTGATTCAAGCGCAGCAAGAAGTTGTTAAAAACTCCTTGACGCGAAACGGGAAATGCGTAGAATACGCAGCCCTAGCCAACTGGAAGCGTTCGACGCTCAGTGTGGTACTCAAGTTCTCTTACGAATATTGAGTTGCTCTTTAACAAGATAAAACAAGAAATCTGTGTGGACACTCACAGGTGTTGAGTTAATCGAAACTGCTTAGCCTTCGGGTTGGCAGTCAAAAATTTAAATCAATGTAACAATGAGTGTTCATAGTAATATGTACAGTTTGTTTCTTTAGYTAGAAACAAAAAATCAGAATTCATTGAGCCGCTGAAGTCGCAAGACKGAAGCAACAAAACTTTAATTGAAGAGTTTGATCATGGCTCAGATTGAACGCTGGCGGCAGGCCTAACACATGCAAGTCGAGCGGCAGCACAAGGGRGTTTACTYCTGAGGTGGCGAGCGGCGGACGGGTGAGTAATGCCTAGGGATCTGCCCAGTCGAGGGGGATAACAGTTGGAAACGACTGCTAATACCGCATACGCCCTACGGGGGAAAGGAGGGGACCTTCGGGCCTTCCGCGATTGGATGAACCTAGGTGGGATTAGCTAGTTGGTGAGGTAATGGCTCACCAAGGCGACGATCCCTAGCTGTTCTGAGAGGATGATCAGCCACACTGGGACTGAGACACGGCCCAGA
>NZ_JAKKSH010000039.1:0-32744 GCF_025653395.1 Shewanella sp. SW24 | reverse complement strand
CCCCAATCAACTGAGTTTTCGGGATGCGGCGAGTTATATCATCTTCAAGTTGACACAACTGCCATCACAAACACCGGGGAATGTCCCGAGAGACGTATTGGATATAGAACGAAATGCACGGCAATTTAAGCTGGATGGTAAACGGGAAAGGGCATATCCACGAGTTCTTAAAATGAGCAAAAACAAGTTTCCGGTTAGACCAAAGAAAAATGCCGTTCACTCTTAAGTGAACGGCATTATCCCTTGGGACGCTTTTTGCTTTAATAACGAGACTGATAGGCGAGGTGCATTGCCTATGTTAGTTGTTTATTTCAGCTTTTTCGCTTTGCTCGGTGCTTGACCAACTTTCATTTTTACGCGGCGGCCCTGCATGTTTTTCTCAGCAGCAACTTGAGCACCGACGTTGTCGGTTCTTTGTTGCTTTTTGGCAAAGCTACGGCGGGTTTGCAATTGCTTTAATAGCAATTCGCGGCTGCCAACTTCATAACCTGGCACAGTGACGCGGCGAATCTGTTGGCCAATCAATTTTTCGATATCGGCTAAGGTGCGCTCTTCTTCGCGGCTCACAAATGAAATGGCTACGCCTGTTTTTCCTGCACGGCCTGTACGACCGATACGGTGTACATAATCTTCTGCGAGGAAAGGTAAGTCATAGTTGACTACGTATTCAAGGCTTGGAATATCCAGACCACGGGCGGCAACTTCGGTGGCAACCAGCACTCGTACATCTCCCGCCACAAACTCACGCAGTGCGCGGCGACGACTGCCTTGGCCTTTTTCACCGTGGACCACTTCAGATGGGATACCATCTAAGTTTAATTCTTTGACTAGCGTATCGGCGGCTTCACGGGTCGCAGTAAATACCAATACCTGTTGCCAGTTTTTCTTGCCGATAAGCTCAGAAAGCAGTTCGCGTTTACGGCGTTGTTCAACCGGATAAACTACTTGGCTAACGGTGTCGGCTGTAGTGTTTTGTTTATCAACGCTGATCACTTGCGGTTTAACCATCATGTCGTTGGCGAGTTTTTTCACCGCACTTGAGAAAGTGGCCGAGAACAACAGGTTTTGACGCTTCTTATTTACCGCTTGAAGGATCTTTTGGATATCGGCGCTAAAGCCCATGTCGAGCATGCGATCGGCTTCGTCTAGCACTAAAAAGTCGACGTTCGACAGGCTTAAGTTACAGGCGGTAAGGTGCTCAAGTAAGCGACCAGGGGTGGCAACAATCACATCGGCGCCGCGTTTCAGCTTTTGCGCTTGAGTCTCAATCTTTACGCCGCCGTAAATGGTTAAAACACTGAAGTTTAAGTACTTGCAGTAAGCCGTAACGTTGTCAGCCACTTGAGCTGCAAGCTCACGGGTTGGCGTAAGGATTAATACGCGGGCATTCGACTTTAGCGTTTCGCTTGGTTTTTCAACCATCTTTTGTAGGATCGGCAGCGCGAAAGCGGCGGTTTTACCCGTACCGGTTTGGGCACTGGCTAAGACATCTTGGCCGCGGCGAATAGCAGGTATCGCTTGCTGCTGAATAGGCGTCATTTGTTGATAACCGCAATCTGAGATAGCGCGCAAAATCTCGGGGGAAAAACTAAAAGATTCAAATCTCATTTTGGATTCCTATCGTTCACTTATTCAAACATTCAAGCGCCACTAGCCTCTTTATCACTCGTCTAAAGGAGAGAGGTGTACCGGCTGGCTCATTCTTCCACACAGATTTTATAAGAAAAATGGCGGGCGCGGAGTATAGCAAAAATTTCGGTTAAAACCTGTACTTTTTAGTGTTTTGGCATTTTATCTGCACCATTTCATCAGGAGGGGATAAAAGGCTTGGCACTGGTTCAGGTGGGCTAGGTCTTATTGATCTATACAAGGGTTGAGTAAAATATGGACTCAACAATACGGATTAAAGCTCGCTACATTAGAAAATACCGCAACCTAGGCTGCGGTATTTTGGATCTTTTACTTATTGTTTAGCCGAAGGTGCGCCTCAGGCCAAGGGCTTTTTCGGCATTGTGTTTAAGAAGATGGGCTGCATCACCAATCAGATGGGTTGCAGCTAAGTTCTCGGCGCTGGCATGGGTGATGGAGTGAATATTACTGGCGATCTCATTGACCACTTGACGCTGTTGATCGGCTGCCACTGCATTTTGTTGGGCAAAGGTGTGGATGTCACTCACTTCTTGGTAAATGGTGTTTACATTGTCGGCGGACAGCTGAATATCGCTGGCACAACGCTCCGCATGTTGACGGCTTTGTTCCATTTCTTTGGCCCATGCGTTGAGCATAGTGAACATCTTATCGACACTCTTAGAAATACTGTTGGTCGATAGCTGGGTTCTGCTCGATAGGGCGCGTACTTCATCGGCGACCACGGCAAACCCACGGCCTTGTTCACCCGCACGGGCAGCTTCAATCGCGGCATTGAGGGCGAGGAGATTAGTTTGCTCGGCAATAGAGTCAATTTCGCCCATCGCATTAGCTACTTGCTCGGCTTCTTTATTTAATTGATGGGCATTGTTGGTGGCATCGGCAACAGACTTTGCCAGTTGCTCCATTTTTTGAGTGTTGGCCTTCATGTTGGCACTGCTTTTAAGGCAGAGATCATAGGCGGTATTGATGCTAGTGGAGGTGAGATGGGTATTCTGCGCCACTTCTGTGATGGTTGAACTCATTTCTTCCATCGCGCCAGAGAGCTGTTCTAGCTGACTTTTCTCTTGATCTAGGCTGACATAGGTTTGCTCGGTCGCGACCACTAATTGATCGGCAATTGCATGTAATTGATTGGCTTGATCTTGGGTGCGCCCAAGTACGCCATTCATTTTAGCCTGCAGCATGATGAGCTGGAAATCGAGGATAGAAGAGGTATCTGCACCCGAGTAAATGTAACGACTGATAGAGTCATATTTGGTTTGCATTTCAATCAGTTTAGCGGGAATACGAAAGGCCTCATCGTAGAAAATGGCGAGGTTTAAACTCATCAGAATTGCCCCTGCGATAATTACGCCCCAGCCCCAAAAGTAGCCAGCGATCAGTAAACCTGTGGAGGCTACAACCGCAGATACGATACGTTTTTGCATTAAACTTAAGGGTTTAGGAATGGATTTGTCTAATTTGAGTCTTTGGTAAATCTCATTAGCTTTCGTGACGTAGGCGGCTTGAGGCTGAATGCGCACCGATTGGTAACCGATAATAGTGCCGTTTTCAAACAAGGGCGAAACAAAGGCATCAACCCAATAGAAGCCACCATTCTTACAGCGGTTCTTGACTATGCCGCGCCAAGATTGGCCTGACTTAAGTTTTTCCCACATTTCTTTAAAGGCGGCGCTCGGCATATCCGGATGGCGCACCATATTATGGGCACTGCCAATTAATTCTTGATCGCTATAGCCTGATACTTCGGCAAAGCGGGCATTGACGTAAGTGATGATACCGCGAGTATCAGTGGTGGAAATGAGTTCATCTTGTGGTGTTAAGCGGATTTCTTGATCTGATCTCTGTGTATTAACTATTTTATTCGCTGAGGCGTTACTCTGGCTCATTTAGTGTGTCCATTCAGGGCCGATGTGGTTCATTAGGGTTCAGGACGCGGTGTTAGGCGCGAATTTTCTTGTGCTGACTCTCATCGGAGTAAGCTTGTTATGTGATAAGAGTATCATTTTTGTGTGGGTATAGGAGAGCGGTTTCTCATGGCTGACAGGTGAAAATCAATCGTTCGTCGTATTTATAAGCTATTGCAATATATAAAGTTTTTAAGTAGTGAGAATGTGGAGTTAAACGAGCGTTTATCCTGTTAAATCGTTAATTCTAGTATTTTGTATAGGGTTATTCTTTTATGTCTTGAGTGGGTATTTGTCATTCATCTTAAATATAAATTATGTTCGATGATATTGGACTAATGTCGTTGATTCGGCTTGATATCGCAGTATTCATGGAGCGCTTTATTGGCCTTAGTCTATTCTTTAATGGGCAACAAAAGATGGTTTATTTTTCCTTGCTTCAGTGGTGTATCTTGATTTTGCTCTTCTAGTTTATTAGCTCACAGCGGGAATGCTACATAAGAGGAACTTCCCATGGCGATATCACTTAGGCGTGGTGTAACTAAATTAGCCACAGCGTCCTTGGGAACAGCGGCGGCACTGCCACATTGGCGACGTTTGATCTTTGAACGTTTATTTGGCTTTCTAGCGATTCTCTGCGTGCCTGTATATATCACTAGTGTGTATTTATGCGTCATCGCCGATCTCTGGTTTATGGTGGTATTTGATACGCTGGCTTATCTGTTTTTACTGCTTTTACTGTATTTTCCTAAGCTTGCTGATAGTACGCGTTTTGGCTGTGGCTGCTTGCTGGGTTTTGCTATCGGCATCGGTTTTTTAATTGCGATTGGCCCTTCGGGAGCTGGTTTTTTCTGGTTATTTATTTTCCCGCCGTTAGTCGGTATTTTTTTAGGAAATCGAGCCAGCTTATATGCCCAGTGTTTGAATGGGCTAAGTTTGGTATTGATTGGTTTTGCCTATCATTTTAATTGGCTCAATTGGCCTGAAACCCAAGGTTATAGTGTCGGTATTTGGGCCGTTGTCGTGGTCAATTTTATCGTGACCAATGCCATGTTGACGTTAACCATCACTTATTTATTAGGTAAGTTGGCTGACGCACTCGATTCAACCTTAGCATCACGCCAAGCTACCGTATTAGGCTTAGCTAAACTCGCCGAATACAGAGATAACGAAACGGGCGCGCATTTGCTACGTATGCGGCAGTATTCGAAAATGCTCGCGTCGCAGCGACTACTGGCCGCCAATCCTCCTGCAGAATTGAACGAAGATTATATTCAAGACATTAGTTTGTCGGCCATTTTGCACGATATAGGTAAAGTCGGTATCGCCGATGCGATTCTGCTTAAACCGGGTAAATTAACGCCGCAGGAGTTTGAGCAAATTAAAGCTCATCCTGTGATCGGGGGACAAGTGCTACGCAGTTTGTTGGAATATGCGCCCCAATGTACTTTTATTCAGATGGGCCGCGATATTGCTTCGGGTCACCATGAAAAGTGGGATGGTAGTGGTTATCCCCTTGGTTTGAAAGGTGAAGATATTCCGCTTTCGGCGAGGATAGTGGCCCTAGTTGATGTTTATGACGCGCTGACTTCTCCCCGATGTTATAAGCGGCCCTTTAGCCACCAAGAGGCTATCGAGTTAATTATTGAAGGCAAAGGTCAGCATTTCGACCCTGAATTAGTCGATTGTTTTATGGCAATTCATCAGGACTTTGAAGTGTTGTCTAAAGCATCGCTGGATGATGCTTATCAGCCGATGGCACAACCTACTATGGTTTAGCGACTCATGTTTTTAAATCGTGTTTTGAAATCATGGTTTTGAAATAAGGCGTGGGTTTTAAAACACACTGATAGCGCTAAAAAAACGCCCAATGCTAATTGCCTTGGGCGTTCTATTTTATAGCGCGTAAGTGACTAATATAACGACTTAAATCGCTATTTATCAGCGGAGTGCTAAATTGCTTTAGTTACTTGATTTAACCAAGCCAATTCATCCCCTGACATCAACGGAGAAAGTGTATTGAAGACTTGCTGATGATAAGCATTAAACCAGTCTATTTCCCCTTGCGTTAACAGGCTCTTATCAATAAGGCGCGCATCCATAGGGATCATAGTCAACGCATCGAATTCATACATTTCACGCTCAGCCCCTTTAAGTGCTTCGCAGTGCTGAACGACGACGAGGTTTTCTAGGCGAATACCGAAATCGTCGGCGCGGTAGTAACCCGGCTCGTTGGAAAGCACCATGCCGGGCATCAATGCGATACCGTTGACATTTTTACCTATGCGCTGCGGACCTTCGTGCACACTTAAAAAGTGACCCACACCATGGCCTGTGCCGTGATCGTAATCAAAACCATGTTGCCATAGATATTGGCGGGCGAAGGCGTCGAGCTGCTGGCCTGAAGTACCTTTTGGGAAGCGAGCTTGGTCTAGCGCGATATGACCTTTTAGCACCAGCGTGACCATTTTTTTATGCTCATCGGTCACTTCACCTATCGCAATGGTACGGGTCACATCTGTCGTGCCGTCAATATACTGAGCGCCAGAATCCACTAAGTAGATGCTGTCCATTGTCATCATGGCTGGTGTGCCATTGTTGTGATTGTAATGGCACATAGCGGCATTAGGACCAGCAGCTGAAATCGTGTCGAAACTTGGCTCGCGGTAACGCTCATCTTCTAGGCGAAAGCTTTCCAATTTATCCGCAAGGGTGCCTTCATTGTGCATGCGATTGGCTGCCACTTCGGCATCGAGCCATGCAAGGAATCGACTCACGGCGACACCATCGCGGATATGACAGGCACGCATGCCGGCCAGTTCTGCGGCGTTTTTCTGCGCTTTAGGTAAAGCGACAGGATCGATTCCGGCAATTAATTTTGCTCCTGCCTCACGGGCAATGTTTTGTGCCCAAGCGTTTGCAGAATTCGGATCGGCAAGTAGTTTTACATCCTGCATGCTGGCGAGTGTATCGGCAAGAGATGCCTCGCCCTTAAAGCTTACGCTAGCACCAACATGCTCCTCAATGCCCTCTGGGAGTTTGCTTAAATCGGTGAAAAGCTGCATATCGCCATTGGCGTGGAGCAGGGCACTGCCGAGTACAACGGGCAGGCGCGGTACATCATTGCCGCGAATATTGAGTAGCCAGCAGAAAGAATCTAAGGCGGCGATTAAGGCGACATCACCACCGGCTTTTTTTACTAATGCACCAATTTCAATGCGTTTTTGCAGGCTGGTTTTACCAGCACTCTCGTTGCTAAACAAAGTGATAGGCGCGTTCGACGGTGCTGGCCGATTCTGCCAATGCAAATCGATAGGGTTTTGTTCAACTGCAACTAATTCGATTTGGGATTTATTTAAGGTTGCTTTGGCATTTTCATACCAAGCTAAGGTGTGTAAGCGCGCATCGAAACCAACGCGAGACCCTGCTGGTAGCGTGTCACATAACCACTCAATTTGTGGTGTATCGGTTAGGCTTTCATAACTGAAAAGTGTGGCATCGACTTGCAAACGAACTTGAACCGTATAGCGGCCATCGGTAAATATTGCGGCTTTATCTTTCAATACGATAGCCATACCCGCCGAACCGGTAAAGTTGGTTGCCCAGTACAAACGTTCGTTATGTGCCGGCACATATTCGCCCAGATATTCGTCGGCACGGGGAATAATAAAAGCATCGAGATTAGCAGATGTTAATTCGTTACGAATAGCACCGAGACGGTTAGCGATTGATTGTGACATATGGGCTCCAATAGAGACTGGCATGCTATGCGAGTCGGTAGGCAAAGATCGCCTAAGGATGAATGGTTTATACCCAAACAACCTGAAGATGCAGGATTCAGCGGTAATTTAACGCACTTTAGGCAAGGCGGTTATTTGCAGACCTAGTGGGCTAAGTTAAAAATAACCAACGCAGTATAAAGTGCGTTAAAAACCGCCGGGACGGAGCGTCTAGGGCACTTCACTTCCGTGTTGCATCAGCCGACATTCTGTCATTGATACGCCTTGAATTGAAGCACCCTAGGCGCTCTGAAACTCGTATCTTCAGGTAGCTTGGGTATATGTTGATTTGAGTTTTAACCGGCTCGGATTATCGCAAGTCTAGCGCGCTAGATGCAAGGGTAGCGAATAAAGGATTTTGTATACAATCGTGAATTTGTGCAGGTAAGACGCTTGAGGTTATGGAGTTTATTGTTAATTTATTTATGTGATTTTGAGCATGAAAAGTGAATTAAATAAAAGGTTGGTCATGTTTTAATTAGGACTTGTTCCTTAAAAATTAGCAACTTAAGTTTTATTCAATCGCTAACATTTGGACCCTATGCTAACATTTGCCATCTCTACTCGGGGTCAGAGTGGGGCACATGTATCAGTGGAGTAAGCGATGCAAATACTAACAATAGATGTGGGCGGTACCAAAGCCCTGTTCGAACTTCATCTCGCGGGACATACAGAACAATATAAAATCCCCACAGGTGAAGGTTTTAAAATTGAAGAGTTAAATAATCAAATCGCGGCGTTTGAACGTGATTATGATTTACAGCATTACCAACTAGCGATTGCCGTACCTGGACTGGTACAAAATAATCGTTTGGTTTCTTGTAAATCTTTACCTGGACTCAATGGATTGAGCTTCGATACAGTCAAAACCCAGGGTGAGCTTAAGTTTATCTGCAACGATATCGATGCGGGTATGCAAGCGACTTGTGATGCCAAATATGCCTGTGAGTTATTGGTCATGTGCGGCACTGGGATCGGTATGTCTATTGCCTTTAATGGACAAGTCTTTACGGGAGCGACGGGCGTGGCGGGGGAGTTGGGGCCTTGTCGCGTGATGACAGAATCTGGCGAGTTTAGTTTAGAGCAACTGGCCAGTGGCGATTCAGTACGCAGCCGCAAAATCTCCACTCAGGATGATTTATATCGCGCGGGCAGTTATCTCGGCATGGGATTAGCGTGGGCGGTTAATTTATTTAATCCCAATCGAATTTGGCTTGCTGGCGGTATGATGAATAGCGCTCCTTACTACAAAGGCTGTCTCGAAAGCTTAAAGCAAATGGCATTGAGCGCGCCCTTAGCTGAGATGAAAATCAATCGTGTCGATGATATGGAAACCTTGGTTTGCCGCGGTTTATCTGTGATGCTCGCAAGGGACTATCCCCGTGCATAAGGATAATAAATGCCCCGCGCATAAGGATCATCATGTTGCTCGACAATGGTTTGCGCCATGAATGTTTAGTGATTGAGTTTTAGCTGCATAAGCGACGTAAATTGTGAAATATAAAGCAGGACTTATGATGCCTTTGGCATATCGAGTCCTGTTTTTTTATTTTTAAAGTATTCAGATAATCCTCATTATCCAAAGTAAATATTAGCGATAGTTTAATTTGCATAATTCCTTTCTTATCAGATGACTAGTTCTATTTACGATTTTAGCCAATAACGCAGTTGATAATATTTTGTTGCAATTTTATTGCGCTTACGCTTATGCTGATATTTGCAATGACAACGTTGTCATTGTGTGTAAAAGGCAAACCAGTTGAAAAACTGGGACGCAAAGCCTCCGGTCTAAGGGTTCGTCTGTACCTATGATAGCGGGGATACCACAGGTTTTTCTTCGTGCAGTTGTCAGTCGTTTTGCATGGTTTTAAGAGAGTGCTGTTTCCTGTCTACGCTTTGTTTGCCTTATTGATTCATATAAAAATTCAATAGGGATATCTCATGTTCAAGACTCAAATTTCAACATCAGCCTTGCTAGTGGCATCAGCGCTGGCATCTACCATCAGTGCCAGCGTTTTTGCAGCGGCGCCCGGTAAACCGACTTTAGGTTGGGGCGAAACTAAGTTCGCTATTATTGAAGTGAATCAAGCGGCTACCGCTTACAATCAATTAGTTACGGTGAAAGATGCCGCCGATGTCTCCGTCAGTTGGAACCTTTGGAGTGGCGATGTGGGCAATAGAGCCCAAGTGTTGCTCAACGGCAATGTGGTTTGGGAAGGCCCATCTGGCGCGTCGGGAACCGCTAACTTTAAGGTGAACAAGGGCGGCCGTTATCAGATGCAAGTACAACTGTGTAACAGCGATGGTTGTACTGCGAGTGATGTTAAACAAATCCTCGTGGCTGATACCGACGGCAGCCATTTAGTGCCACTCAATGCTCCCCTAAAAGAAAACAACCGTCCCTATGCTAATAAATCAGGCAAAGTGGTGGGCGGTTACTTTGTCGAATGGGGCGTATACGGTCGTAAATTCCCGGTCGATAAGATACCTGCACAAAACTTAACCCATATTTTATATGGCTTTACCCCAATTTGTGGTGGTGATGGCATCAATGATAGCTTGAAAGAAATCGAAGGTAGTTTCGAAGCGTTGCAACGTGCCTGTAGTGGTCGTGGTGATTTTAAAGTTGCGATTCACGATCCTTGGGCAGCGATTCAAATACCGCAGGCGGGAGTGAGTGAGCATTCAGATCCTTACAAAGGTAACTTCGGTCAATTGATGGCACTTAAGCAAGCACATCCAGATTTGAAGATTTTACCTTCGGTCGGTGGTTGGACCCTCTCGGATCCCTTCTTTTTCTTCGGTGATAAAACCAAGCGCGATATCTTTGTCGCTTCGGTGAAAGAGTTTCTACAGACATGGAAATTCTTCGATGGCGTTGATATCGACTGGGAATTTCCAGGGGGGAATGGCGCTAACCCAAATTTAGGTAATGCCAATGACGGTGAAACCTATGTGACTCTGATGCGTGAACTGCGGGCGATGCTTGATGAACTAAGCGCCGAAACGGGTCGTACCTATGAGCTGACCTCAGCGATTAGCGCTGGTGACGATAAAATTCAAAAAGTCGATTATCAGGCTGCTCAGCAGTACATGGATTACATCTTCTTGATGAGTTACGACTTTAATGGTGGTTGGACTAATACTGAACTCGGCCATCAAACCAATCTGTATGAAGCGAGTTGGGATCCTAATACTCGTTACACCACAGCTAATGGCGTTAATGCGCTGTTAGGCCAAGGTGTGACCCCAGGGAAAATTGTGGTCGGTGCCGCTATGTATGGCCGCGGCTGGACAGGTGTGAATGGCTACAGTGGTAATAATCCTTTCACGGGGACGGCAACGGGCAAAGTAAAAGGTACTTGGGAAGCTGGTGTGGTGGATTATCGTCAGATAGCGAATGACTACATGGGAAGCGGTTGGACTTACAGCTATGACGAAACGGCCGAGGCGCCATCTTTGTTCAAGGCATCTACTGGCGATTTAATCACTTTCGATGATGCTCGTTCAGTTAAAGCCAAGGGGCAATATGTGCTTTCTAATCAACTTGGTGGGCTTTTTGCGTGGGAACTTGATGCCGATAATGGTGACATTCTGAATGCCATGCACGAAGGTTTAGGTCATGGTGAAGGCACCACTCCGCCAGTGAATAAAGCGCCCATTGCCAATGCTGGCGTGGATGTGAATGTCACAGGTCCCGCCGATGTGACGCTCAATGGTAGCGGTTCGCGCGATCCTGAAAACGCTGCCTTAAGCTATCTCTGGACTCAAGTCTCTGGGCCAAGTGTTGCCATCGCGAATGCAGATATGGCGAATGCGACTATTCAACTGGGAGCAACCCAAACCGATGTCGCCTATGGTTTTAGCCTTAAAGTCACGGATCCTGAAGGGTTATCTGCCACAGATTCAGTGACAGTAACCAACAAGGCTGATACGCCTAATCAAGCACCTGTAGTGACTCTGGCTCCGACTGCGACAGTTGAAGCGGGTAAAACCGTCAGTATAGTGGTGAATGCCTCCGATGCAGATGGTGATGCTTTAACCTACGCTTGGACTGTGCCCGCAGGCGTGTCGGCAACCGGGCAAAATAGTGCCACGTTAGTAGTTACTGGCCCCAATGTTACCGAAGCGACCCTCTATGGTTTGAGCGTGCTGGTTTCCGATGGTGCCTTAGATGCGAGCGCATCGACTAATCTGACCGTGACGCCAAAAGTAGTCGGCGGTGGATGCGATGCAACCGATCCCAATGCCGGTAACTATCCTGCTTGGCAAACCAGTGTGGTATACAACACGGGTAATACTGTGAGTCATAGTCAGTTGGTATGGAAAGCAAAGTATTGGACTCAGGGCAATACGCCATCTCGCACCGCAGACCAATGGCAGCTACTCAGCCAAGTTGATCTCGGTTGGGATGCGGGTGTGGTGTATAACGGCGGTCAAACTACTCGCTATAACGGTCGTGTTTGGAAGGCGAGTTACTGGACTAAAGGTGATGTACCGGGTGTTGCAGCAGTATGGGTTGATATTGGCGCGGCAACCTGCCAGTAATTATCCAAAATTTTGATATTATTGGTTAAAAAATAAAGCCCTGCGAAGATTCAGGGCTTTTTTCTTTATTAAGCGTTAGGTTTTTTTATGAATACAGCCGAATGCGTTAAGACAGACTCATTGAAGACTGATTTAATCAATCTTAAGCAGTTCCACATCAAAAATTAACACAGAACCACCACCAATCTTGCCCGTGCTACGGTTACCGTAGGCGAGTTCACTGGGAATAAAAAACCGCATTTTATCGCCAACAACCATAAGCTGTACGCCCTCAGTCCAACCTTTAATCACCCGATTAAGCGGAAATGCGATGGGTTCGCCGCGATCAACCGAACTGTCAAACACAGTACCGTCAATCAAAGTGCCATGATAATGGACTGTCACTGTATCGCTGGCTTTAGGATGAACTGTGCCATCGCCCTGAGTTAATACTTGATATTGCAAACCTGAAGCTGTGGTGATCACACCTTCTTTGGTTTTGTTTTGTGTTAAAAACTCATTGCCTAAACGGATATTTTCTTGGGCGGCTTTTTGGCCGTTCATCGAGGTAAAGAAGTAAAAAATCACCCCAGCAATCACCACAACGGCAAGTAACATTTTCATATAAAGAGCACCTTAGTTAATTTTTGCCATATTATCAGTTTTTTAGCATCAGATGCTATCGGCACTCGCGTGTGCGTTGAGCTGGATATCTGGTGCTACCAGTTCAAACCGTTAAAAACTCCCTCAAGACTTTATCCTGCTTTAGAGATCGCTTAATCTGTGGGCTTAAGACTCAATAAAAATTCAATAAAAACAAATAAGAACTAAAATTCAGATAATAAACAAGGAAAGTCTATGTTAAACAAAGCGGCAAAACCTCTGGTCAAACTCGTCGACCGATATCTACCCGATCCTTATATTTTCGTGCTTTTACTTACCTTAGTCGTATTAATTGCTGCTGTGGTTGCCGAACATAAAACCCCGCTGGAAGTCATCAATTATTGGGGTGATGGCTTTTGGACGCTGTTAAGTTTTTCGATGCAGATGCTGTTAGTGCTGGTGGCAGGATTTATGTTGGCAAGCTCGCCGCCGATTAAAAAGCTGCTCGATGCCATTGCTGGATTGGCTAAGTCGGCACCACAAGCCATTATTTTAGTGACTTTGGTGTCACTGGCCGCCAGTTGGATTAACTGGGGTTTTGGGCTAGTGGTGGGCGCGTTATTTGCCAAAGCCTTAGCTCGCAAAGTAAAAGTGGATTATCGGCTGCTGGTCGCCAGCGCCTATTCCGGCTTTGTGGTTTGGCATGGTGGGCTTGCGGGTTCGATCCCATTAACCATAGCGACGGCGGGGCATTTCTCTGAATCGCAAATCGGTATCATCCCTACCAGTGACACCATTTTCGCGAGTTATAATTTATTGTTAGTGGCAATTCTGTTTGTGGTCATGCCCTTAGTGAATCGCTTTATGTTGCCTGAAGATAAGGACAGTGTTTATGTTGACCCAAGCGCCCTTGATGACAAAGACGCCGAACTTGATTCTTCGGCGTTAGAGCTTAACCCTGCAAATATGAGCGAGCGTCAGCCTGAAAGCCGTCCTGCGGATAAGTTAGAAAATAGTCGTTTACTCGGCTGGAGCGTCGGTGGCGCTGGGCTTGTATATTTAGGTTATTACTTTTGGGTGCAGGGCGGCAGCTTAAACCTCAATTTAGTGAACTTCTTATTTTTATTCCTCGCCATACTGTTACATCAAACACCACGCAGTTTATTAACCAGTTTGAATGAGGCCATTAAGGGCGGCGCAGGTATTGTTATCCAATTTCCCTTTTATGCGGGCATTATGGCTGTGATGGTGCAATCGGGTTTAGCTCAAAGTATTTCGGAAGGTTTTGTGGCCATCGCTAGCGCCGAGAGCCTGCCATTTTGGAGCTTTATCAGTGCAGGAATTGTGAATATTTTTGTGCCATCGGGAGGTGGCCAGTGGGCGGTGCAGGCCCCGATTATGTTACCCGCTGCACAAGCTTTAGGTGCAGATGTTGCTCGGGTCGCAATGGCCGTTGCTTGGGGAGATGCGTGGACTAACTTAATTCAACCTTTCTGGGCACTGCCCGTGCTGGCGATTGCAGGCTTAAAAGCGCGGGATATTATGGGTTTTTGTTTAATGCAATTGATGATCACTGGCGTGATTATCAGTATCGTGTTGAGCTGGTTTTAAAGATAATAAACAGTGCAAAACTAAACAGGGTAATTCAATGATTACCCTGTTTTTTAGTTAAGGTTTCAATGATATTAATCGCTTGAACCATTTACTTTTTTTGTTGCTTCATCAGCGGTGATTTGACCAAATAGAGCTGACATCATATAGCTAATACGATTCGCAGCATTACCAAACTTACTCGGGTTCGCAGTATAGGGTACTTGAAACTTAACACTGCCAACTCTTTGGCCATTCTGAAATGCGTTAATTTCAGCGCTTTTTAAATATAATGCCAAGTCCCAAGTCCAATTACCTTCATATTCTAATGTGAGTTTATTTAAATCATGTTTAGAACCATCAGGCTGCACTGTGTAGGTGTAATTATTTGCTTTTAGCCATGTCTCCATTGTTTCTTGGAAGCCGTCACGTGTTTCTTTATCCTTAATAATGACTATTTCTACATTGTTAGTATTTGTTTCTATTGGTTTTGCTGTATAGCGAGGTGCGGCACAACCCGATAGTATTGCAACACCCAAAACTGCAACTAAAAATTTTTTCATAATTTAACCTTTTGTTTTTATATTAAAATAAGTTAAAGCGTTTTAGTGACAAACTTTTGATTTTCATAGAATCCATTGCTTGCTAGATAAACATATCTACGGCGCCAGTTTTTATGCCATAACCCAGCACGGCTAAGTTGGCGACAACGGTGAGCCAAAAGACGTTTCTAAATGAGGCTTTAATGGACTTGTGTCTTAACAGGTTTTGGGCAAATAGAGCGCCGGGCCAACCGCCCATGAGAGCGAGCAGATGTAATGTGCTTTCTTTAGTGCGCCATTTATTACGTTTAGCGGCGGATTTATCGATGGCATAGGCGATAAAGGTGAGCAGGCTTAGCGTGAGGTACATGCCCGCAATCCCGACTGGCAGCATATGTTGCTGCGCTGCGCCGATTAAGCCAGCAAGAAAAATCACCACCAATAACAGCGGCATAAGGCTTGAGCCTGAAGCGGCTGTATTGGATTTTTGAGTGCGGCTACTTTGGGCGCGATTGTTCTGTGTGCGACTGTTCTGAGCGCGACCGCTTTGTGCTCGACTCTTTTGCGAGCGATTGGTTTGAGGTGAAGCGCTGTTGCCCGTTTTAGTAGTTTTTTTGTTCGTCATTATCTGGTATTAATCTCGTGTCAGTGTTTTTAAGCTTGCTTGTGTTCTTGTGATGCCGTGTATTTTTTTAACACGAGGTGGCGCCACAGTTTCTCCAGCGGCCCTTGCTTGAAATAGCGTAAGTACAGGCTGGCTAACAGTAATTGCACTACTGAATAAACCAGCGCCATGGCCATGTATCCCCATCTATCTAAGCTCAATAGCAATTCGGGAGCTAAGTGTCTAAACACTAACACGCCAATGATGGATTGCAGAATATAGAGACTAAACGCGAGTTTGCCTACATTTTGCAACGAAGTCAGTATATTAGGATTATTCTGGCAAACCTTAACTATAATGTGGATGTAAATCAGCGCCATAGGAATAGCACTTAGCATGATTAACACATCTGAAAACGCAACGAGAATAGTATTTTTCGTTAAACTTAAGATGGTATCAAGCAGTGATAGCGTTACGCTTGCTAGCACTAACTTTACCAGTACCGATTTACTAAAACCTTGCTCAAAAGTCCCTTGTTGATACAAAGCCATTCCGAGCAACATCAAGCCAGCCGTAAACCACATTATGGTAAAAGGGATCACCAGTGCCATATAGCCAACTTGCATCAATTGCAGTAATAGTTGGTCGGCATAGCCAGAGGTCCATGCACTGTATTGCTCTGCAAATAGACTCGATTCTCGAGTGAAAGGTTCATCGCTGCCCGTAAGGCTAACCAGCGTAATGATAACTAAGGCGCTTAAAATAAAAATATTCGCTTTGCGCTTAAGGGCTTCAACACTTAAATCTTTGTAACACAAAGCTAAAAATCCGCTGATGCCATAGGTGAATAAAATATCACCTGACCAAATAAAAATGCCGTGGAGTAGGCCAAATACAATTAACCATTTTAAACGTGATCGCAGTAGGGAATAAGCTTCTAGGCCTTTGGCGCTAAATCGCTGATATTGAATAAAAAGCCCGACACCAAACAAGATGGAAAACAGACTGATAAAGCGTGCCTCGATGAAAAAGTTACTGAACACTTTGATAATGTGATCCGACAGCGGCTGTGTTTCATGGGGCGCATAGCCAAAAAAAGTAATGCCCATAAAATAGATATTCATAAAAAATATCCCCAACACGGCTAAGCCGCGAATAGCATCGAGGTTGGCATTACGCTGTGCGGGTATCGTCATTACAACAGGCTGCGTGGAGTCTGATCTTGACCAAGGGTCTTTAGGTAAGTTTGCTGACACGTTAGCTGAGTTCCTTTCGCTAGTAGACATGTTCCACTTTTCACTGGAATTTGGGAGGGCTAGCCTAGCAGGCGCTAGCCTCCAATGAAATACAGCCAACACAAAAAGTAAAATACAGGAAAGGTAGAAAGTGAATTAGCGCCAACGTAAAAAGTGAAATACAAAAATGCAGAAACGGATTGAGAAGACTGTCGAACCATTACTCGCCGATATCTTCGTTCCAGAGTGTGGGATTACTGGCGATAAAGTCCTGCATCAATTGTTTGCACTCGGCATTATCGACCACAGTGACATCCACGCCGCGGGATTTTACATAGGCTTCTGGCCCTTGGAAGGTAGCGTTTTCACCGACGATGACTTTTGGTATGCCATAAAGTAATACTGCGCCGCTGCACATATCGCAGGGCGATAGGGTGGAATACAAGGTCGCCCTTTGGTACTCGGCGGCGCTAAATCGGCCGGCATTTTCGAGGCAATCCATTTCGGCATGCAGTACTGAACTGCCTTTTTGTACCCGTTTATTGTGGCCGCGTCCGACGATTTTGCCATCGATCACTAATACCGAACCAATGGGGATGCCGCCCTCGGCGAGTCCTTGTTTGGCTTCTTCAATGGCTGCCGCTAAAAATTTATCCATCTTGATATCCGATATCCTTAAAATATGAACCCTGAATATTAAACTCAGCATAGCACTCGTTTGGGAGACAATCTAAATGGTTTTGATTTGTTGCTTCAATAAGTCCCTCAGGCTATCGAGAATCGGCAGAGAAGCCATTTCTGGCCGATAAATCAGGCAGATATCGGCGGGAATAGTTTGTTTTAATTTAATAAACTTTACCCTAGGCCAAGGCTGTGATGCGTAACTTTGCGGCACTATGGATACCCTGTTATCGCCAGCGATGATCGCCATTAAGCTATTGGGCTCGACCATTTCCTGTACCAGTTGCGGCATAAATCCTGCGGCCTGACAGCTGGCGATAATCAAATCGCTAGAGGCGGAGTTGGCACGGCTGAGTAAGGTAAAGGGCTCATCTTTGAGTTCACTCAAGTCGATGCTTTTACGTCTGGCTAAGGGATGTTTATTTGCCAGCGCTAACACCATAGGTTCGCTGGTGATGGTCTCGGCGATGAGGTGCGGCAGATTTAAGGTGTCGGCGTAGCGCACTAGGCCAAAATCGACTTCTTGATGCGCTAAGGCGACTTTTTGAGTTTCAGGTGATAACTCTTGAAAGATCAGCTCATTATCAGGGCATTGCTTGCGAAAGCTTTTCAGTATGTCACCAAATCCCATCCAAAAAAGCGAGCTCATGATGCCAATCCGAATATGGTTTCTATCGAGTCGCCCAAGCTGAGCCACTTGTTCCAATGAGGTATTCACCAGTTCGAATATTTGCTCGCACTTCTCTTTTAACAATTGGCCATAGGGAGTGAGCTCGACCTGACGAGTGCTGCGGGTGAATAGCTCAACGCCAAGGAGCGATTCTAACTCTTTGATTTGTGCGCTCAGCGGAGATTTCGATAAATGCAGTTGCTCGGCGGCAGCGGTAAAGTTTTTCACTTCAGCCACTCGATGGAAATACCGCAGCATCTTCAAGGTGACGAGTTCAGGTGCGTTTATCTTGCTCATCTTAGGCTCACCATTTTTTAGTTATTGTCATTTTTATCAGCACAATAGTGCGATTAATCGCGATTATTTACAACCCTAAGCCCGCTTATACTGAGGGCGTTTACTCTTTCATTCCTTTGCTATGAGGTACCTTGTATGAGCCATGATCCCGTTATTAATGCCCTTGCGACGATTCGAGCCCGTAAACCGAATTTCTCTCCCCGTGCAGCTATGATTTTGGGCTCAGGGCTTGGCGCGTTTGCCGATAATTTAGATAACAAAGTAGTGATCCCCTATGAAGAGTTAGACGGCTTTCCTGTGAGTACCGTCGTCGGCCACTCTGGAGAGCTTGTGCTCGGGAGCTTACATGGCATCGATATAGTGTGCATGAAAGGCCGCGGGCATTTTTACGAGCACCAAAGCATGAAGGTGATGACGACGCCTGTGCGTACTTTCAAACGTTTAGGGTGTGAATTGTTACTCGTGACTAACGCTGCGGGGTCATTACGGCCAGAGCGGATCGGCGTGGGATCATTAGTGATTTTCAGCGATCACATTAACACTATGCCGGGTACGCCCATGACGGGCGCAAATGATGATAACTACGGTCCACGCTTTTTTAGCCTAGCCAATGCTTATGATAAAGACCTGAGATCAGAAGCCTTAAGTGTCGCAAAAGCTGCAGGTATTGAAGTGAATCAAGGGGTCTTTGTGTCTTACTCTGGCCCGTGTTTTGAAACCGCGGCTGAAATCCGCATGATGCAAATCATCGGTGGCGATGTAGTGGGAATGTCCGTGGTGCCAGAGGTGATTTCGGCGGCGCATTGTGGTTTGCCCGTGTTGGCTGTGTGCGCTATTACCAATATGGCAGAAGGATTGGGGGACGTGCAGTTATCCCATGAACAAACCTTAAAGTGTGCCAAGCTTGCTGAAGCCGACTTTATCCGTTTAATTGAGCGTTTTACTGCAAGCCATTTTGCTTAATATTTTGCATAACTGTGCTGCTATATTGCGATAGGGCTGCGATTTTAAAAGCTCGTATCTAACAGTTCGTACCTAAACGTGAGCGAGCAAGGCGCCGCACAATTCAGTTCTCCGAATGTTTTTGCGAAATACGGCTGAAGGTTAAAAAGTAAAGGGAGCGAAGCTCCCTTTTTAAATGCTGATATTAAGTGTAAGTCTTGATTCAAAGCGTTTATTTTTGCGGTTTTTCTGAAATCCACAATTTGATATGTCCTTTCACCACAACCACTCCTTGGGTGTCGTAGGCGGTAACGGGGACCAGCATATCGCCAGGAATCCATTGCTCTGGTGTCACTTCGGCGACACATAAAATATCGCTGCCTGCTTTAGCCGTATAATCCAAACTCATGCCCTTAGGGATCCAACGTAAATGTTTTGGAATAGAGGCTTCGGCCATCACGCCCATGGCCATTTCTAGACCATTACAAATCGCAATCACATGCACAGTTTTTATATGATTATGAACGGCATGGCGTTTTTTAATTAAACAGGCGCAATGATTAAGGCGTAATTCAGTGATCAGTGGTTTGATGGTGCCGAAATAGGGCGCCATGCGTGAAACCATGATTGAAAATAGTTTTTGGCCGAAGGGATAACGGCGAGTTTTGTGGTAGAGCGCGAGCACTTTATTAGGTTTTTGTTCTGCAGTGCTAGAAGAGTCTGTCTGGCTCATGGTCATCCTTAATAATGGTGCAAAGGGGTGTTGTTATCTTGAGCCTGTTCCAAGTTGAGCTTGGATTGCTCTGGTCGGATGAGTGTAACATTAGGATAACAACAAATACCAGTCGGCTTAATTAAGTAAACTTCATTTCGCGGTTTTAAGTGTAACACCGTATAATTGCGGCCAATTTGTCGTGTAGCGGCAATGGCATGTTGATTTAACTACAAGGACTCACAGTGAAATATTTGCTGACGTATTTTAAGGGAATGGCCATGGGCGCTGCTGATGTTGTGCCTGGCGTTTCGGGCGGCACCATAGCGTTTATTACCGGTATTCTCGATACTTTGCTTGATAGTGTAAAACGCATTAATCCTTCCCTTTGGGGCGTAATCAAGTCGCAGGGCATAAAAGGGGCATTTGCCCATATTAATGGTGGCTTTTTAGTGAGTCTGCTGGCGGGGATCCTGACCAGTATTTTTACCTTTGCTAAGCTGATTTCTTGGTTGTTGGCGGTACATCCCATCCCGATCTGGTCGTTCTTTTTTGGGCTTATTCTTATCTCTGTCGTGCATATGCTTAAGCAAGTGAGTGGTTTCACTGTGGCACGTTTAGGTTTATTTGCGTTTGGTGTGCTGGCTGCATGGGCGATTACTGTACTGAATCCGGTCGCGGTAGAAGCCAGTTACATGAATATCTTTTTCGGCGGCGCGATTGCGATTTGCGCTATGGTATTGCCGGGGATTTCAGGCAGTTTCATCTTATTATTGTTAGGGTTATATCCTGTGGTCCTCGCAGCCGCTAAAAATATTCAGCTGGATATTTTGGCCTGTTTTGCTGCTGGTGCCGTGATGGGATTACTGACGTTCAGCCATTTATTGTCGGCGCTGCTGCGTAAATACCATGATGCCACTATCGTGTTTCTAACCGGATTAATGTTAGGTACCTTAGGTAAAATTTGGCCATGGAAAGAAATCTTAACTTGGCGGACCAACTCCCACGGCGAAAAAGTACCTTTGCTGGAGCAAAATATTTCCCCGCTTAATTTTGAGCAAGTAACGGGTCAGCCTTCACAACTGCTGTTCGCCATTGTGTGTATGTTAGCGGCGATTGCACTGGTTTGGGGGTTAGAGAAAGTGGGCAAAAGAGATTAGCCCTTTGTTACCTCAACATCATATCCAATAAAAGCAGCGAGATACGCTGCTTTTATTTTTTTGCTCATATGCTCATCTTACTTGAATCAGGCCAGCTTTCGACTTTAGGGCAATGTCATTTTAGCCCTGTTTTGGTTACAATCACAGTTCACATTTAGCGTACTCAGTCGACGTTATGTTCCAGTTTAAACTCAGTGAGAGTTTGCAGTTACGATAAGGATATACTTGTGGATAAAAAACAGGTCTCGTGGGGCGGTGTAGCGCTGGCGATTTTTGCTTTGGGTCATGTGGTTAACTTACTCATAGATAAACAGGATTCTGATATATCGCCCGAATTAAAACAGCAAATTTCTGACACGATCTTGGCTCACAGATCACCATCCACCGCGAATAATTCATTAACGTCCATCCCGAGCAATCTTGAGGTGGCCGACGATTCTACCAAAATCCCTATGCCTGCCCAGTTAGCCCAAGTGAGTCAAATCTACAGTAATCTCAGTGCATTTGCGGCACTCAAGCAAGACGGTACTGTGGTGGCATGGGGCGATGCTGAATGTGGTGGCGATATCAATAATGCCGCAGAGCCTCTGGTCAATGTAAAAGAGTTATATGCGGCGGAGAATACCTGTGGTTTTGCGGCCTTAACCCGTGATGACAAACTTATCCCTTGGGGGATGGGGATGAAGCAAGTGCTGACAGGCGTTCGTTCTTTTGTGTTGGCAGAAGGGCTTTATGCGGCCATCAAACAAGATGGTAGTGTAGTCAGTTGGTCTAATCTGGATTCAACACCAGCCGAACTGCTCTCGGGTCAATATGCTGCGCCTGCGATGACCAATATTGATTTTGTGTTGATTAATAAAGGTGCCTTTGCTGCTTTAAAGCTGGGGGGAGCAGTAGTGACTTGGGGCGATGCCGCTTATGGTGGCGATAGTCGCCACGTGGCCTCTGAGCTTAACCATGTTGATCTGCTCTATGCCAACAATAATGCTTTTACCGCGAGGACGGCGACGGGAAAATTAGTGTCTTGGGGCGGGGTCAGCGATGATCAAAAAGGCCGCGAACAACTGGCAAAACTCAGCCAATTAGCGCCTGCAGTGAAAGTTGTCAACACGGATCATGGGTTTGCGGCGCTGCTGGCGGATGGCAGCGTATATACCTGGGGTGAGGGCGAATTGACTGAGCATCACGTCGCGTTTCCAGCTCGTTTATCTACTACAAAACGCGCCAATAAAGTGATTGATATTTATGCAAATCGTGGCGCATTTGCCGCCTTAACCATCAGTCGTCAACTGCACGTATGGGGCAGTAAATTCAATGGTGCCGATACATCAGTCCTACAGGATAAGTTGCAAAAAGTGCACAAGGTTTATCCCTTTGAGGAGGGGTTTGTCGCGCTACGCAAGGATAATACGGCCATTGCTTGGGAAGGTTGGGACTTGGTAGACAAGCAACCACGTTATCAAGAAGTCACTCAGGTGAGCAAAGTGGTGACCTATGAGCGGGAGTTTGCCTTTTTAAAACAGGATGGCACTGTGGTTGATGGCCACTCTGGACCCAAAACTGAAATTACCCAAGCAACGGATATTTTCCCGACAGGCTTAGGGTTTACGGTTAAACGCCAAGATGGTTCGATTGCGGTGTGGATGGGAGGCGAGGCTGCGTTAACATTAGATAAACAAGCCGTTGATTTGAGCCAAATGCGCGACATTCGCAGCAATTTGCTCGATGCCATTGCCTTAATGGCCGATGGCACAGTACAGGCATGGAATATGATGGGCTTTAGCGGACAAGCTGCGCAATAACAAGCACAATCACAAGTGCAAAAACAATAAAACCAAAGGGCTAAGGTTATTTACACCTTAGCCCTTTCTATTTAGGCGAGTTTTTTCTCGCTTTAAGCTTGATTGGCTTTGATTTCCCGCAGATAGCGATAAATCGAATGCACCGAAATCCCCAATCGAGTTGCAGCTACTTGGGCACTGTCCTTGAGTTCGAAAATCCCTAACTCGTGGAGTTGATTGACGATTTCGCGACTCTTTTGTGAAGGTGAAATCGCGGGATTCGCGCGAACCTCATGGTTCACACTGTCGATAGTGCTATGGAGCGCTTCATCAATATTGCGGGCAAACACTTCGGGCGAGCTGGTAAGTTCGCTGCCAAGGAGTTGCTCTGGCATCATAGTGCGCAGAACTGATTGCAGTGGTGCATCCATGTCGCTGTTAATACACAGTAACCCTATGGGTTGATTTTTACTGTTACGGATCACAGTCGTAATTGATCTTAGCGTCTTACCATTGGCACATTTAGTCAGGTAAGAGTTGGAAATATCCTGACCGGTTTTGAGCTTGAGCAAGGCAAGGTTGGTTATTGGAGCACCCACTTCACGGCCTGTGACATGGCCATTGGCAATTTTGACCACAGACGGATGTTTCGCATCTAGGCTGTGCAATACCACTTCTGTGTGTTGACCATACATGGCAGCGATGCCATCGACGATATTTTCGATGGATTTCAGAATATCCAGATCACTTTGCGTTAAATCTTGCAGTTTCACAATTTCAACCTTTAGTTATTAACCCGCAAATATTCAGCGGGTTAAAATCATTATGCCGACATAATATCGATAATAGTGACATCTGTGGATGACATGCCATTGAGGATCATTTTGCCAATGTTTTTAATGGTTTTCTCTACATCGGTAGCAATAATACCTTGGCCTGAGACATTGTGACTACTGAGCGCCATCAAAAATGAGCGCACGGCCGCACTGGATGAAGTGCTAACCTTCATGGCGCAGGACGCTTTAGCGCCGTCACACACCATGCCAGAGCTGTCGCTGATCACGTTTTGAATCGCGAAACAGGATTGTTCGAACGAGCCACCGGCTAAATACACCATGGCCATAGAAGCGGCTGCGCTGGTGACTGTATTGCCACAAAATGCCGACAGTGGTGGATAATGGGACTTGATATAAATCGCCCCTAGATGGCTCATAATCAAGGCGCGGGCGAGTTTTTCTTCCGAAACCTTATAACATTGTGCCGTCAATACCACAGGAATAGTTGCCGCTATGCC
The DNA here is from genome assembly GCF_025653395.1 of Shewanella sp. SW24. Classification (NCBI taxonomy): domain Bacteria; kingdom Pseudomonadati; phylum Pseudomonadota; class Gammaproteobacteria; order Alteromonadales; family Shewanellaceae; genus Shewanella; species Shewanella sp. SW24. Next base: position 8,770 of record NZ_JAKKSH010000039.1, on the reverse strand, counting down.
TTGATTACCACTGCCAAGATTACTCATGGCGGGCAAGTTTGCCCCGCCCATGCGAGCATCGGATGCTGCAGCAGTTAACATGACAATTTTATTCAGTAAGTCTTCACCGATAATGCCCGCGGCTATGCCGCTTTTCATGGTGCGGCCGACTTCCAGCCCATAGGGATTCGCCATGCCTTCATCGGATAATTTGCCGTTTAGCTCAGAGGCTTCGAGAATGAATTTGATCTCTTCGAAGGGGACTTCTTGGGCGAAGCGATAAATGGACTCGATAGTGATATCCACGCCTTCACAGATGGAACCAGTGGCTTTAGCTTGCGTGCTATCGACACTGAAGACGGATTCGCCGTTGAGGCGCTTCTCGGCGATCAGTGTATGGCCGCCGCAGATTTTCACTAGGGCTTCGCGGTCGCCTTTTTTCGCGATGACACAACAATAGATAAATTCTGCTGTTTCGGTGCGCTCGACCGTCACTTTGCCCGCATCAATAAGGGCCTGTGCTCTGGCGACTTGTTCTGGCGTGATCACGGCCAATACTTCTAAGCCTGCATCAGGATTACCCGCAATGGCGCCTGCTGCAGCGGCAATTGCCAGACCGATTTTGCCTGTGCCAGGCACAAACACGCCCATAGAGTTTTTATAAAGATTGTCAGACACTTGTACTGCTATTGAATCGGGTTCAACACCCAGCAAGGCGCGGGCGACGGCGGCGGCGTAAGCGGCGGCGATGGGCTCTGTGCAGCCTAATGCGGGCTTAACCACTTGTTTAATGATTTGAATATACTGCTGCCATTGGGGTTTCATGAGCTTACAACCTTATGTTAATACTTAGATTTTAACGTGTGCTATCGCTTCAACTTCTACTTTAACGCCCAGCGGAAGGTCCTTCACTGCAAAACAGCTACGAGCTGGGCAGTCGGTTTTAAAATAGGTTTTATACACTTCGTTAAAGGCGGCAAAGTCACTGATCTCTGCAAGATAACAAGTGGTTTTAAGAACCGTTTCTAAGCTGCCACCACCCGCTTCGAGCACGTATTTGAGATTCTCTAATGATTGAATCGATTGCTCAGTAATCCCACCGTCAACTACGCTGCCTTTCTTTTTACAAACAGGGAGTTGGCCAGAGGTAAAAATGAGGTTGCCATAGGCTGTGCCATGGGAATAAGGGCCAATGGCCGCGGGAGCACGTTCTGCGTGAATAATGGTTTTCATTGTCTCTCCAACTTGCAAATAAAATTGAATGCCTAGGTCGGCGTATGTGCAACATTATTTGTATTTTTATGTTTTATTGCAATTATTTTTTAATGAATTTCATTTGTCACTGCGGTTTGTGCGCTATTTATCTCGTTTTCAGTCAAGTTGTGAGCTTTAACTCTTTGTTCAACAAAAGTTGAGTATTTTGATTGCTGAGTTTTTTTTGTTCAAATATATTTGCACAAAATAATACCAACTAGGTAAAGGTGAAATGATGGATGCAACAATTACTGCTGCACAGTGGAAAGCAGATACCCGCTTCGATAGTACGGATTGGGGCTGGATTATCATGAGTATAGGAATGGCGATTGGCGCGGGGATCGTATTCTTGCCTGTGCAGGTCGGTTTGATGGGGTTATGGGTTTTCTTACTGTCTGGCATTATTGGCTATCCTGCCATGTATATGTTCCAACGGTTGTTTATCAATACCTTAGCAGAATCTCCAGAATGTAAGGATTACCCGAGTGTGATTTCGGGTTACTTAGGTAAAAACTGGGGTATGTTGTTGGGTGGTTTGTATTTCATCATGCTGGTCATTTGGGTGTTCGTTTATTCAACGGCCATTACAAACGACAGTGCTTCATTTTTGCAAAGTTTTGGGGTCACTAAAGCGTTATTGTCAGAAAATCCTTTCTATGGTTTAGCCTTGATCTGCGGCTTAGTTGCTTTAGCCTCCCGCGGTGAGAATCTTTTGTTTAAGATCTCTACTTTTATGGTACTGACTAAGTTGGGCGTTGTCGCCGTGCTAGGGTTATTGATGGTGGATAAATGGGATATCAATAATATCGGCGCTATCCCAGCCACGGGAGATTGGTTAAAAGATGCGGTCGTTATGCTGCCCTTTACGCTAACATCGATTCTGTTTATTCAAAGTTTAAGCCCTATGGTGATTTCATACCGTTCGCGGGAAAAATCCCTTGCGGTAGCGCGCTTTAAAGCGATGCGCGCAATGAATATTGCCTTTGGAGTCTTGTTTGTCGTGGTGTTTTTCTATGCAGTGTCATTCACGCTGGCAATGGGTCATGATCAAGCCGTGCGTGCATCGGAAGAAAATATCTCGGCTCTTGCTATGGTTGCCCAAGGTATGCAGGGACAAACACTGAAATTGCTGAGTTTAACCTTGAATATTTTTGCGGTGATGACGGCTTACTTTGGCGTATATCTTGGTTTTAGGGAAGCTTGCCAAGGATTGACCATGAACATGCTGCGCCGTTATATGCCTGAAGATCGTATCAACAAAAAGCTTGTGGGTTACGGCATTATGATTTTTACCATTCTATTATCTTGGGGCGCGATTGTGTTGAATGCGCCAGTGCTGAGCTTTACGTCGATTTGTAGTCCAATTTTTGGTTTAGTCGGTTGTTTGATCCCCGCTTATTTAGTGTACCAAGTACCTGCATTACATAAGTACAAGGGCGTGTCGCTGTATATCATTATTATCACAGGCTTATTGCTGTGCGTATCCCCCTTCTTAGCGTTTAGTTAACACGGATAAAGTGGTACAAAAAGATAAGCTTTAAGGAATTAAAAACCGGTATTAAGTGTAAACTCAATACCGGTTTTCTATGTTGAGCAATCATTTCGATAATGCTCTATGGTCAAAGTTTGAATTGAGATGTGGCGTTTTTCAGTTCATCGGCAAAATCGACTAATCCCTCAGAAACATTGCGAACCTGCGACAGAATTTGCAATGTCTGTTCAAATGAAGCATTCATATTGACGACGTTATCGACCACTTGAGAAGCAACCGAGGCTTGCTCTTCCGTTGCCGAGGCAATGTGAGTATTCATACTATTGATACTGACAATCTGCTGTTGAATTGATTTCAGTGCACTCCCTGTATTTTGAGCATTGGTTTCATTTTCCGATGACTTCGACATCGCCACATTCATGGTATTGACCGAGGAAATGGCCGCCGTTTTAAGGTTTTGTAACACATGGCGAATTTCAGTGGTTGCATCGGCTGTTTTAGAGGCAAGGGCGCGGACCTCATCAGCGACTACGGCAAAGCCTCGTCCTTGCTCACCCGCGCGGGCGGCTTCGATGGCGGCATTAAGTGCCAACAGGTTGGTTTGCTCGGCAATAGAGGTAATCACATTTAAGATAGAGGTGACATTTTCAGTATCTCTAGCGAGCTCGTTGATCGAGTTAGAAGCCGCCTGAATTCCTGTATTTAATTGCTGTGAAATATCGATTGTGCGCTGAACGACTGTCATACCTTGCATCGCTTCTTTCTCCGCGACCTGTGCTGCACTGGCGGCTTGGCGGGCATTTTGCGAGATTTCGATGACAGAGTGACGCATGTCTTCCATTGAGACTTGTACTGCGCTGGCATCATGGCTTTGCCGCTGGGTGGCATGCGTCGCATCTTCCATGCGCTGTTTGAGTGAGCGCGAGCTATCAAGTAAGGGATCGGTAACATTCACCACCCTTCGAATAGAATCTCCGAGCAAGCGAAGAAATCGATTGAAGTTACTTGATACTTGGCCGAGTTCATCGCTACCAGATACTTTGAGCTGATGACTAAGATCGCCTTTGCCATCGGCCAGCTCACTCAGTGACTGGGCGACATTACGCGCAGATGAGCTGATAGCGCGTGCTATGGCAATAGTGACAATCAACATCACGATCAGCAAAGCGATGCCGATGGAGAGGGTGAGCCACAAACTTTGCGCAGATCTGTCGCCAGCTTCTTTTATCGATTGTTTAAATTCGAGTACTTTGCTTTGTTTGTAATCTTGTATTTCATTAAGTACAGCTTCATAGGCTTGGGATTTTTCTTGGCTGATCTGGCCAATGTTTGCCATATCAATCGTACCCGCCAACATGCCTTTAGCCAGCTTAATCGTCATGTCGTTATAGCGGGTTAATTTAGCGGATAGATTGCTGAGTTTATTGGCTTGTGAGGGATCGACACTATCTAATTGTTGTAGGTTTTTACGTAAAGATTCATACATAGTACCTGCATTTGTTAACAGGTCTTCGTCGGCAAAAGAAACCGATTGAGTATAAAGTTCATCGAGTCGTTGGATAAAAAACACGTTTTGATTGGCGAGTTCAACTCTTTGGTAAACTTGCTGCTCCATATAATTAAGTGTGGTGCGATTTTTATTTATGGAGATGACACTAATGCTTAAGTTTAAAGCGAAAATGATGACTGCTAAAATAAATATCGCGATAACTTTTTTAAAAATAGAAATATCATTAAAGAAATTCATCCCTTGCCCCCAAGTTGTGCCGAGCTTGAGCTCGGCACTCCAATCTAAAACTCGGCAATAACTTTTACCGAATCATTGGCCTCACTACTATCAATATAGCCAATAATATTGGGGTTCGATGCAACTAATTTTATCATCTCCGCCCCACTAGTGACTTCCTTGGGTGGCGTTCCTTTGCCTGTAAATACTTTTTGTGACCAATATGACTTAAGTTGGCTGGATGACTTGCCCAGCACTTTAGTATCAAAGGTTTCCCTTAAGGGCATAGCACTGTCAAGATTGACCGGCACGGCTTGCGCTCCACCAGGAAAGGTCTTTGTTTTCCCTAGAAAAATATTTTCAATAACCTTTTGGTCGACAGTGTCTGCATTACTGGGATGAACGATGACAACCACACCCGCAAATAGTGGCATTGAGACTAAGCTGAGTAGGATTAAGCAAAGTAACTTATTCATTTCTCTCTCCTAAAATACTAAGTCAATGCCAAGACTGATGGATTTCGAATCCCCTGCGACTTTCATACCTGGGCCACCATTATCTTTAACGTCATCATACTGAATTTTAAAGGCCGCCGAAGGATGGAAATCCCAACGTATACCTGCAGAACTTGTATGGTGAACTTCACCGCCTTCACCATCATTGAAGTCCGAATAGGAAATGTAAGGCATCACTGAATCGATACGATAGCCGAACGAGAGAAGATAAGTATCTAGATTACTCCCATCGAGATCTAAGCGGTTAAGCTCAGATAAAAAAAGGAAATTCTCATAATCTATATTAACGGATAGGCCATAAAACTTACCCGTACGTTGGTTGCTACCATTCCATTCCTGCTGAATACCACCAATATAACGTTCGTTAGTGTATTGCATATGCGTGAGGCGAATATCTAACCAATCTTTATTGAATTGAACAACAATACCGCCTATATCCTTCCATACTTCTCGGGTATTTTTGAGGAAGAAAAAATCAGATAAAAGCTTATTAGGTTCGCTATCTTCGCTACCGTAATAGACTTGTCCAGACATAGTCCAGTCGCCAATTAAATAGTTATATAAGGCGCTGACACCTGTGTAGTTAAATATTTGCCATGTGTAATTATCTGCGGGTGGACGTATCCAAGGATAAGCATATCCAACATCAAAAAAGTCACTGTAATAGTAGAGCGGTAAGCGTTTTTTACCTCCTTGTACTGTCCAATGATCATTGATCTCATAGGACAGATAAGCCCATTCAAAACTTGCCGAAAAGTCATCAGCCCCACGGGAAACAACCTGTGCAGTGGCAGATAAACCTTCGAGCAAATCCGCTGAGAATTGAATACCAAATAAGGTATCGGGTTTGAAACTAATATCTTCATCATAGGCGCCAACGAGTGGATAGTCGGCGAGAAAGGTGGGTCCTAAATCAAACTCTGCAACGCCCGAACCCTCGAGAACTTGACCAGCAACAACTGAGGCAAAACCTGAAATGTTGACTTCTGCATAAGCGGTGGAGCTGAGCAAAAGTGAGCAAAGACCTAATGAAAGCTTATGTTTCATAAAAAAGCCCTTTAAGTGAGTATATTCGTTTTTAAGCCTAGAACAGGTACAAACATACGCAAACTTTTATTAAACATTTTTGCAACATGGTGGTCTGGCTCCCATTTTGAAAGATAAGTTTGATATTTTATGAGTAAAAAGCGTTAGGTAATTCGAGCTAACTTAAGTCAAAACTGTAAGTTCAATATTCTAAATTTGGAATGATTACTCAGCCATACCATTAAACTGTTCAGGTGAGACTGTGATCTCCCTGAAAACTGTTTCGAAAATTTGCCAAAGAATATTACTGATTTTGCTAAATGAGAGACTCAAAGCTTGAGTGAAAAGTGGTGAGATAATTATCTTTATTAATAATATTAGCTAAGGCTAAATATGGTTATTATTTAGCCTTTAGATTATAAAAATAACGCAATGGATACTTTTTTATTAAACTAAAATTGGGCTTTTTACATAAAAATGCTCTAAATCTATCATTGATTATGCTTGTTAAGTCAACGTCGATATTTATTCCATTTTCATGTGTATGCCAGCGCTGTAGCATATTTTACTGAGTCTTTTTCTCCGATGTCGTGGTTTTATACTGTATGGTTAGCGGCTTGATTGCTGCACAGTGCTATAGCACCTATAATCTTGCTCTCTTATGTTGAGTTTCTCTTCTTCCTAAACATGATCCAATAAAAGGAATGTCATAATGCAAAGACGCAATTTTTTAAAAAGTGCGGCTATTTTGTCGACTGCGGGTTTTATCACGCCAGTACTGGCATCTTCCTCTAAATCGAGTGTCGTTGAACATAGCTCATGCGATGGACGCCGCCGTTTTACCTTAATCAATACTTACCATCTTATTGCCCCAGAAGGGTCAGAGGGTGTGGTTAAGTTGTGGATCCCTTTGCCCGAAGACACGCAATTCCAATTGGTGAGTCAGCTGAATTTTATGGGCAGTTTTAAAGACGCCTATATCAGTTCAAACAACAGTTATGGTGCTAAAACCCTGTTTGCAACTTGGCCTGATGCCAAAGCGAACATGACAATAACGGTTGAGCTTGATATTGAAACGATAGATTGGGAACCCGTTAAAAGCGGCACCTTAACCCATTACCGCACCCCAGAGCAGATACATTATCCTGCAGATGTTGAACGTTATTTGCTGCCGACTAAACACATGCCGATTAATGGTATTGTGAAGCAAACAGCAGATAAGATAGTTGGCAGCGAGACTGAATCACTGAAGCAAGCACGACTGATTTATCTTTGGGTTAGCGCTAATATGTTCCGCGATAATAGCGTGATTGGCTGTGGTACGGGTGATGTAGCAAGTATCCTCGAAAGTGGCAAGTTAGGCGGTAAGTGTACCGATATTAACTCAGTATTTGTGGCGTTAATGCGCGCAGTGGGGATCCCTGCCCGTGAGATGTTTGGGATTCGCTTAGGTCAGGCGATCAAGATGGGCGAATACTCTAAAAAGGCCTTTGGTAGTGCCGATGACAAAGGGGTTGCCGATGTCAGTGGTGGTCAACATTGTCGCGCTATGTTCTATTTAGCGGGTTATGGTTGGTTGCCAGCCGATCCTGCCGATGTGACAAAAATGCGTTTGACGGAGAAAAAAGAACACAACGATCCCGCAGTTCAGGCCGTGAATGATTACCTCTTTGGCAATTGGGAAATGAACTGGGTTGGCTTTAACTATGGCCGCGACTTTGATTTATTCCCTACAGCCGAACAGACACCACTGAATAATTTTGGCTACCCGTATGCCGAAGTTGATGGCGATCCCGTGAACTATTATGAGCCTAAAGTGTTTGCCTATGACTACCAGTCAACCGAACAACGCTAAGGGACTCTTAGCGACTATGGTCGCCGCAGTGGTTGCTGCGGTTGCTTCAAGCCTATGCTGTATTGCACCGCTTATTTATCTGGTGTTCGGGGTGTCGGCCGCAAGTCTGTCGGGGATTGAGCAACTGAGCTGGCTGCAAGTGCCCATGTTGATACTGTCGTCTGGGCTGATTCTGATGGGATTTTGGCGGCTCTATTTTGCTAAAAAGCCACTGTGTACAGCGACGTTGAGTCGTACTCAGATGCTGTGGCTGTACTGGTTAACTGTACCTGTTGTGCTGGCATTTCAGTCATATCCTTTTGTATTACCTTGGTTATTAGAGGTGCTTGAATGAAGTTAGTGTTATTTCTCGCCTTAAGTCTGTGTTCAGCGTCGAGCTGGGCGGCAAACGTGTTGGTCACCTTAGATGTTAAGGGCATGACTTGTCCGCTGTGTGTCACTGTCGTGAATAAAGCGCTGCGTAAAACCGATGGGGTGATTAAGGCCAAGGCTTCGTTAAAAACAGAGCAAGCCTTAGTGACAGTGCCAGAGGATTTTAATCTAGATAGTTTGCTTAAGGCCGTCGACGAAACTGGGTATAAGGGCAGTATTAATAAGGTAGAAAAACAATCCTAAGCGTTGGTGTCTTTAGTAACGGATTGAGCAACATTATAAAATATCAGTCTAGGGCCTGTTGATCTTTGCTGTTCATAATTTAGCCAACCCACATTGGCAGCCATATAAGGCAGCAAGCCAAGGCCAGTGTACTTGCATAATTCCGGGCTAATTTATCATACCTTGTTGCTACTGAGCGGTAATGTTTTAGCCTGGCAAACACGTTCTCAACCAGATGGCGATATTTGTACAGACACCAGTCAATATCGCCATTACCAATCTTCGAATTACGCTTGCGCGGTATGTTAGGGACTGTTAGGGACGCCCTT
>NZ_JAKKSH010000038.1:0-36727 GCF_025653395.1 Shewanella sp. SW24 | reverse complement strand
CGCCATTTGACCCTCAATACCAAGAATACTTGGTGAAGAGAAAGTCCAAAAGGCTAGCTCGCAACTCTTGGAACGAACCTGCTCTGACTGCTTTATAAGTTGCTGGGTATCAAACGATGCTTTTGTGGAGGCTTGAGCCGTATGCAGTGAAAGTTGCACGTACGGTTCTTAGGGAGACGGCACTTGGTAACAAGTGTCGTCCACCCGACATTTCCGAGTTAGACTTTTAGCTCGAATTAGTGAATTTCGAATTAAAATTTCTATGGGTAACGCCAAAAGAACCGGCGGCACAGCCGTCTGGTTGCTTTACTTGCTAGCATGATCCAGCCTACGAAAGGTAAGTGACTCGCTGCTATCGAAGTGCATTGGAATAACAAGGTAAGCCAGTCCTGTCGATACTCTGTTTCTACCCAAAACTAAATTTTGGTCGCAGTCCTTGTACAAGAATAATTGTGTATCGTGCCAGCCGACTAACTCACTTAGTTGGGGCAAAACCGTTGAATGGGAATATAGGGGCACTACACCGTCTTCTAAGGATTGTATAGATTCTGGATTACCGGATTTTCTAAGAATACCTTGAGAATATCCTTCAGCCAAAACTTTCCCAGCAGAATCAATAGAAAGCGAGATACGGTCTATATCCTGATGCTCTTCCAGTATGAGATCCTCTAATTCGGGCCAAATAATCTGTGAGAGGTAAACTCTGAAATGATCCTGTGCATTAGTTGCTTCGTTGGAGTATGTGCCTTGAAGTGCAGATAACTCGCCTATCTTGCAAAATTTAATGTCCGAATTCGGCGAGTTGGATGCGCAGCCCGTCACCAACAGAAAGGTAAGAACAATAAGTGTGTAAGGTTTCATTATTGGCATGCTAACGTCTTAGCATTTATGCGCTGCGTTGTTTGCGGGACATAAATCGCTTGCTGGACTTGGCCGCTGCCACATCCATGTTGATTAGTAAAAATGATGCTATAGGAATTTGCTTTTTTGCGGTAGCGTTTTTTTTACAGTTTAGCGGATAATCACTTGATATCATTTTAGCTTTCTCATTCTTATACGCTCTCGCATGACTGATTATTGACCTTCATAGACAGCATAAAGGCCCCGCACTCAGGCTAACTCTCGTATCACATCCCCTCACTGGCTTGCGCCTATAAGGCAGGCTGCTTTTTGCTGTCGGTCATTCCGCTTCGTCTTGAGGGAGAGGCTATCCTGACAAACGTAGTGGCTGGTTTTTGAAAGTTCGGACGGGCATGACTTCTAGGTTGAAAGTAACCTCATCACATTAGCTTTTTTATAGCCACAACTTTATTCGCCCTACTTGCATTTTAGACTTTGAAACAAGCTTTGGGGCATATGTCGTCTAATGACGTTATGGCGATTCAAATCCCATCAAAAGAGTTGCTCGACGAGGCTTTGTAGTGTTAATACAGCTATCGTCCCATTAACTAAAAGGCTTGCCAAAACCCTTAATGCCCCAGATTAGGACATCATTGTAAACATCAGAAATGTATTGGTAGGTGGAAAGGTCTACAGAGAATATTTTGCCTTTGAAAGGAGTGTAATCACTGTTATCCAACTCTTTAGATAACAGCACTTTAATCCGTCCTTTCCCTTGGCTGTATTTTTGTTTGAGTGGTTTGAATACCATGAGTGGAGCTTTTCCGCTCGTTAATGCGTGGATATCGCAGCGCAATAACAAGCCGTTGTGTGGTTCAAATTGAAATCTATCTTGCTTATCCATATCGGCGTAACTTTTTATATGAGCCCCTTCGAGAACCTTACTAATATTGCAGCCAGTGACGACGCAGCGGCCACCATATTTTTGATGTAATGCCTTAGTGAAATCATGTTGCTCTTTAGTGTTCCGATTGAGACCAAAGTAAAAATCACCTTCAACAGCACCAGATTGGGCCTGCTGAGAGGGGCGTTCAATACCGACAAACTCGCACACATAGTTACACTGTTCACAGTATCCAAGGAATTGAAGTAACTTTGATAGTTCATCGTTGCTAGTGGCGCTATTGCCAAGTGCATTGACAGAAATTGTCTGCTTGAAAGTGAATTTAACCCCGAGCGCATTAGTAAGCGATTCCCATTCGGTTCTGTGTTGCTCATCAGTGCCGTTCAAGTGAAAATAAAAGTCCTGCTTAGCTTTTTTGATCGAAAATAGGGTTTTTCCGCGCTCCATGCCAAAACCGATAGATGGATTGCCTTTGTTCAGAGTGTAAGCTGCAAGCCCTTTAGTGAGTTGGTTGTCTCGGAGGGTGGACAGCAGTAGTTGCATGCCTTGACGCGCATTTTCATTCTCCCTGCTAACACTTAAATGTGTAAAAAAACCGCTCTGAGCAGACAATGATATCGATTTCTTGAGCGGATAGGATTTCTTTGGGGCAGCAGACATTAAGCATTGTCCTTAATGGAGTGACTTCGAAGTGTTGATCAATCTCTAGTACGGCTTAATTTATAACTTTGTAGCATTACTAAAATTAGGTCAATCAGTGTATATCACATCTAGCCTAAATTTATGATGCTGACTCGCAATGGGGCAATATCTTTTTAGCTAAACGAACAGCAGAAGTGTTAGTTAAGATTGGCATTGTTGCAACTGTGACCGTTGGCGGCATGGATGCCGTCGTCGAGCCCTCAGGGACGAGTTTATGGCGAGTCACAGGGGAAACAATGACAATGAATACTGCACAACTGACGATAAAATTATCTTGCTTTGGTGCAAATATCTTTTTAGCTAAACGAACAGCTGAAGGGTTAATGAGGATTGGCATTGTTGCACCAGTGACCTTCTAAAACATGGATATTTTATTAGAGCCCTTAGGGATGCTTCTTGTTAAATAAAGAGACGACGAGTCACTGGGGAAGTAATGACAATAAATGCCACTCAACTGTCGAGAGTGTTATCTCAAATGGGAGTGAACCAGTATAACGTCAACTGCAGTTCTGCTCGCTGCGTGCTCGCAGAACTGACAGATTACACTTTCTTAACTTCGCTTACCTTTGCCAAAATTCGCTTACCCAGTGCAGGCGGGCAGATATTCTGATAACTCAAGCAGGTTATAATCTGGGTCGCGGATATAGACAGAGTTTATCCGGCCTGTGGCGCCGGTTCGTAGCACTGGTCCTTCAATGATTTCAATCTGAAGTGCGTTTAAGTGGACGATCACTTCTTCTATATTGTGGCTGACCACAAAACACAGGTCGGCACTGCCGGGCGTGGCTGTTTCTGCTTTAGGTTCAAATTCTGCGCCCGCTTGGTGCAAGTTAATCTTTTGGTCGCCAAAACTTAACGCAATACGTTGATTGCCAAATACCACTTTTTTCATCCCGAGCACGGTTTGATAAAATTCGACACTGGCGGCGATGTCTTTTACGGTTAAGACCAAATGATCTAAGCGGGTTACGCGCATTTTACTTTCCTTAGAATGGCTCAGAGTGGGCTCTGAGTTTGAACGCTGTCTCTATGCTTGAGACTATTACTGCCAGATACCTTACATCATGTGCTGGTGCAAAAGTGACTCTGTGGTAGCATTTGTGGCGTTTTTTGCGTAAATATTTTATGCCTTCTGTATCCCTATGACTGAATGAGAGTGTGATGAAAAAAACCTTAGCCCGCGGCTTAATGAATCTATTACCTATGGCCTTGAGTTTGTGGCTGTTTTGGTCGTTGTTTGTATCGTTAGATGGTTTAGGAATTGTAATTTTAGAGTTGGTAGGGATAAACCAACACTTTGTCGGCGCGGGATTTATGCTGGTGGTGGCATTAGTTTTTGCCGTGGGCCTGCTGTTTTCGGTCAGCCCGATTGTGTGGCTTTATGGTTGGCTTGAGCGCCAGTTGATGCGTTTCCCATTGTTTAAATCGGTTTATGGCAGTATCCGTGATATCGCCTCTTTGATGAATCGTGATGGTAAGCCAACAAGCCAAAAGACAGTGTTAGTGAAACAGGCGAATGGCAGTTTTGTGGTGGGTTTTATTATGACGGATACGCCGCCACAGCCCTTGTTAGATGCGCTACCAGAGGGCGATTGGGTGCCTGTGTTGTTCCAATTGAGCTATCAAATGGCGGGCGTGACGAGCTTAGTTAAGCGGGATGATTTAATTATGGTTGATTGGTCGTTTGAGGAGGCGATGCGCTTCAATTTAACTGCAGGTATCTCGCAGTCACCGACTAAGTAATCCGATGAAGGTTTGTGCGTTTTAGCGTTTAAAATTAAATTTGATGATTTTTGTGGTATAATTTTTTGGCGACCAATATGGTCGCCATTTTTTATGCTGAATATTCTAGTAATATATTTGTTTTATGCTAAAGGTGGGTATTAGCTGCCTTAGTGGTGTTAATTCTGTTTATCCATCAATCATTGGCTTAAAAAAGTCGAGTGTTGTTAATCCCGTTGTTCAGATCCTGTCGCGTTTAGCCATAGCGAGTCGTTGCCATGATCTTTGGGATTTCCCCCATACTGGTCATAGATGAGCCACGCAGTATTAACCAAATTTTAAGTATAAGTTTTGTCCTATCTCGCCGTTGGTATGTTGAGATATTTGGAGTGTGAACCCGCTAGAAATAGGGAGAGTCAATGTCAATCAAGTCTAGTATTAATCCGCCGGTATTTTATTCGTCGGTCTTTTTCATCATCTTGATGGTGATGATTTGCGCAGTATGGCCCACAGAGGCAAACACCTTTTTTAGATCAATGCAGTCATGGATAGAAATGAAAGCCGGTTGGCTTTACATTCTAAGTGTGGCGTTTTTCCTGATTTTTATCATATTTGTCATGGTTAGTCGCTTCGGCGATATCAAACTAGGACCAGATCATTCAGTGCCAGACTACAGCTATAAAAGCTGGATCGCCATGTTGTTTTCGGCGGGTATGGGCATAGGTTTGATGTTTTTTGGGGTCGCTGAACCTGTGATGCACTATCTGGCGCCGCCGGATGCAACCCCAGAGAGTCTTATTGCCGCAAAAGAGGCAATGAAGATCACTTTCTTCCATTGGGGACTGCATGCTTGGGCGATTTACGCTGTGGTGGCATTGAGTCTGGCCTATTTCTCTTATCGACATAAGTTACCGTTATTGCCGCGAAGTGCGCTTTATCCCTTAATTGGTGAACGCATCTATGGTCCTATTGGCCATACAGTGGATACATTTGCTGTGCTTGGCACTATGTTTGGGGTGGCGACATCACTGGGCTTTGGGGTGTTGCAGGTCAATTCTGGGTTGAGTTATTTATTTGAAGGTTTACCTAATAATGCTGTGGTGCAGGTGTGCTTGATCATCGGCATTACCTTGCTCGCGACCTTGTCGGTATTTTCTGGCCTCGATAAAGGCGTGAAGCGCTTAAGCGAACTCAATCTGGGTCTCGCGATTATTTTATTGCTTATCGTCTTGATCCTTGGCCCTACGGTTATGCTGTTGCAGGCTTTTGTGCAGAATACCGGTAGTTACTTAAGTGATTTAGTGGGTAAAACCTTTAACTTGTACGCTTATGAACATAAGGAAGATTGGCTCGGAGGCTGGACCTTGCTCTATTGGGGTTGGTGGATTTCCTGGTCTCCTTTTGTCGGTACCTTTATTGCACGTGTAAGCCGCGGCCGTACCATCCGTGAGTTTTTGATTGGTGTGTTATTTGTGCCATCGGCGCTGACCTTTCTGTGGATGACGGTATTTGGTAATACGGCGATTGATTCGATTATGAATCACGGCGCGACCTATCTTGCCGAGGCGGTGAATACCGATGTATCAGTGGCCTTGTTTGTGTTTTTCGAGCACATGCCGTTTCCTACATTACTTTCTGGGATTGCGATTTGTTTAGTTGTTACTTTCTTTGTGACCTCGTCGGATTCGGGATCCTTAGTGATTGATAATCTAACCTCGGGTGGTGATAACAATGCCCCCGTATGGCAGAGGATCTTTTGGGCACTGTTGCAAGGGGTTGTGGCCTCGGTATTGTTGTTAGCGGGTGGGTTACAGGCGCTGCAAACGGCGGCTATTGCCAGTGCTATGCCGTTCTTAGTGGTGATGCTATTCATGTGTCTGGGCTTATTTAAAGCCCTGAAAAATGATTGGCTTAAGATTAATAGCGTGCAGTTACACAATACCAGTGTGCAATACGCCAAAACTAATATGAGCTGGGAAGAGCGTATTGGGGTTTTAGTCTCGCATCCTACCCATGAAGAAGCGCAAGTGTTCTTGAATAATGTGGCTACGCCCGCTTTATCTAAGGTGTGTCAACACTTTATGGCTAAAGGCATAGTGGCCGATCTTGAATACTTAGATGGCCGCGTGCGATTAGTGATCAGCAATGAGGTGAATTTACCCTTTGTTTACGGTGTACGAACGCGTTGTTTTGACATCACTAACCCAATAGGGACTGAAATCGAGCAAGGAAATACCTTGTATTACCGCGCCGAAGTGTACCTTGAACAAGGTGGTCAGCATTACGATGTGATGGGTTATACCGAAGAGCAAATCCTCGCGGATGTGGTGACTCAGTATGAAAAATACTTACACTATTTACATCTGTCGAATGCCGATCATGCCCATGTAAGCTAAGTAACGTAAGTTAACTAAGCCAGTAACGTAAATAGGCTTAGCCATTTACGTCTACAAATCGTGCACCATTAACCCGCAAAGTGCGGGAGATATTGCCCCAAGTGATAACTCGGATTATCCTTGGGGCAATTTTTTTAGGGTTTGTTTTAGGGATTACACTATGTCATCAGTGCCAGGCCAGAGTAAGTTAGATAAAGTATTAGCCGATGCGCGGGAGTACAAAGCTAAGCGTGAGAGCGGTTACCGTGAACAAGCGTTAAAACTCTATCCTTGGGTGTGTGGCCGCTGTACCCGCGAATTTACCCCAAAAAACTTAAGTGAACTGACTGTGCATCATAGGGATCATAACCACGATAACAACCCGTCAGACGGTTCAAACTGGGAATTATTATGTCTTTATTGCCATGACAACGAACATTCTCGCTTTGAAGAATTGATCCGCTACGGTAGCACCACAGAAACCAAGCAAGCGGCGGCGACCTACAATCCCTTTGCTGACTTAAAATCAATGCTGAAAAAATAGTCTTGTAGGCTGTTAGCAGGATGAGCTTGCGCAGAGGGTGGCGTTAGCAGGCGGCGTTTAGTCTTTGTCGGTTAAACGCGCTTCGGCAGCTAACCATTTATCACGACTTAAAATATGCTGGTTTTCACTGCCTTCAAATAAAGCTTTACGGGCGGGAAGTTGCTGACAAATGGCTGCCTGTTGTGCTTCGCTGCTCGTACGCCAACTGACAATTTCATCGATATGTCGAAAGCAGCCCATGCAGTAGTCTTCGTCATTTAAACCGCAGCGTGCGACGCAAGGTGAAAGCATGTGTGTCCTCTGGAGCCTTAAGGTTAGTTAACCGATGCTAGTTAATAGAAGCTAGTTAACCGAAGCCAGTTAATCAAAGTTCGTTAACCTATGCTCGCTAACGCGTGTATTCAGTTAACGATATGGTTGAGTGTTTAAAGGCCGCGATACTAACATTTTTTCGCATAAAGTCATCTTTAGGGCGCATTCCCTTGGCCTAAGGTGAGACAAGTATTTTTTACACTGGGCATGACGTGAACCAAGATAATCTGCAGCAACAATTCACTTACTCACAGCAATTTAGCAAGCTTAATCAGTTGCTTGAAAAGAGTGCTGCCCTGTGGCAAGTGCGTGCATTTGAAGTGAACTCTTTACCTTGGGCACAGGATTTTCCGCAGTTGGCCGAAGCTGTGTGGGCGCTGGCTGATGATGAGCTTGATGGACTCGATGCCGAGCAATCTTTACTGGTTAAGACGCTGTCACCGGCATTAAACCGCGATCTTAGGGCATTAGGCCAAGATTGGGACTTGTCATTACTTACCGCAGCCATTGCTGATATTACTATTACCGATACCACAAAGGTAGATAAAGCGCAGGACAGCGGTTTGTCCTTTGATGATGAGGCGCACTTTAGTGCTCACATTAAAGGCCGAAAATGGCAGCAAATTACCGCCTTTGTGCAGCATTTACCCCAGCTTAATTTACCCGTATTGGAATGGTGTGCAGGAAAAGGGCATTTGGGCCGCTTGATTGCTAAAGCTCGCGGCGCCGATGTGGTGAGCTTAGAGTGGCAGGCGCCGCTGTGTGAAGCAGGGCAGTCCTTTGCTGATAAGTGGCAGTTATCGCAGACTTTTATTTGCGCCGATGCCTTTGCTATTGGCGCTGAGCACAGGGCTATAGCCACTGTCGAAACACCAGTTGAACATCCCTCAGCAGCGAATCCGTTAACAACTCATCCCTTAACTGCTCAGCAGCAAGCAGTTGCTTTGCATGCCTGCGGAGATTTGCATGTTCGGCTGTTAACGCTGGCGGCCGAGGCGGGCACGCAGGCATTGGCGATTTCTCCCTGTTGCTATCATTTAATTCAAGCGAGCCATTATCAGCCGTTATCCATTCTTGCTCAGCAGAGCAGCCTAAAGCTCAGTCGCCATGATTTACAGTTACCGCTGCAGCAGAGTGTGATCGCTAATCCCAAGCAGCAAGCGCTACGCCATCAAGAAATTGCGTGGCGCTTAGGCTTTGATGCACTGCAACGTGAATGTCGACAAATCGACGAATATTTGCCTTTACCCTCGTTAAAACAGAGCCAGTTGAGCGGCAGTTTTACGGATTTTTGCCTGTGGGCAGCCGAGACTAAGGCCGTTAATCTTGCAAAAAACAGGGATTTTGAAGCTTGGCTTGACGTTGGGCGACAAAGACAACAATTAACTCGCCGTATTGATTTAGTCGCGCATTTATTCCGCAGCGCACTGGAGCAGTGGTTAATCTTAGATCGCGCTTGTTTTTTGCAGGAACAAGGATATGGTGTTTGCGTGGGTGAATTTTGTGCAAACAGCGTCACACCAAGAAATACGCTGATTTTAGCGCAAAAAATGGCGGTATAATTTTGCGCGTCTAAAAATATGCTGTACTGTGATGTTTTTTATGAATTATTTCTATATTAGCGCATTTAAGTTTAGTGATAGTTAATTCAGGGCCGTCGTGTTTGGAACCTGCGCTGTGAGACAAGTCTTACACTCAAGATGGTTTTTTATTGAATCATCGGGCTTTTCTTGTTCAAATGTCGCATTAATGACGAATAACAACTGAAAGCTGACCTGCTGGTCAGTCATTCTAGTGAGCGAATAAAACAGTTTCATGAAATATTCCCGCGTATTTATTAATAGCCTGGCCTATGAACTGGCGCCTGTTGTGGTTTCCAGTAGTGAGCTAGAGTCTCGTCTTGCTCCTTTGTATCAAAAGTTCCGTATTCCTATGGGACAGCTTGCCGCATTGACTGGGATTACCGAACGCCGCTGGTGGCCAAAAGGACATCAATTGTCCGACGGTGCGATTAAAGCTGCCCGTAAAGCCATGGTTGAAACTGGGATTGATGTCGCCGATTTAGGTGCGGTTGTCTATACCGGCGTGTGCCGCGATCAACATGAGCCCGCGACCGCGTGTCGTATTGCTGCCGAATTGGGTGTGTCAAAAGACACTGCGATTTACGATATCAGCAATGCTTGTCTTGGGGTGTTATCGGGTATTTTAGATATCGCGAACCGTATTGAGTTGGGTCAAATCAAGGCGGGTATGGTGGTGTCCTGTGAGTCGGCGCGGGATATTGTCGATGTCACTATCGATAACATGTTGGCCGATCCGACCATGCAGAATTTTGCCCAGTCACTGGCGACCTTAACCGGTGGTTCTGGTGCCGTGGCGGTGATTCTTACCGATGGCAGCTTGCCGCTGACAAATGTGCGTCAGCATCAATTGCTGGGTGCATCGCACTTATCGGCGCCTGAGCATCATCAGTTGTGTCAATGGGGTCTGCAGGAAGTGGGGCACAATCTGTACCGCGAGTTTATGCGTACCGATGCCGTTACCTTGCTTAAAGAAGGCGTTGAATTGGCGAAGCACACTTGGGAGCATTTCCTTGAGCAGCGTAATTGGCTGGTTGAGCAAGTGGACAAAGTGATTTGCCATCAAGTGGGTGCCTCAAACCGTAAGCAAGTGCTTAGCGCGTTAAATATTCCCCCCGAAAAAGAATTTCCTACGTATCAGCTGCTGGGCAATATGGGCACAGTGTCGTTACCTGTGACCGCTGCGATGGCGCACGATCAAGGCTTTTTACAAGCGGGCGATCAAGTGAGCTTTTTAGGCATAGGCAGTGGATTGAATTGCATGATGTTAGGTATTAAGTGGTAGGGTGCAGTGCACCTTTTCACGCCTTTGCTTGATGGCTGGCATACATTCGAGTCAACCCAGTAAGTCCATGATTCAGTTGATAGCTTAGTCTTTAGTTCTGTCGATAAGCTAAGCCAGCTGTACATAACCCGTTATTCGCTCTCATAAAGAATCAAGATAGGAAG
The DNA here is from genome assembly GCF_025653395.1 of Shewanella sp. SW24. Taxonomy (NCBI): domain Bacteria; kingdom Pseudomonadati; phylum Pseudomonadota; class Gammaproteobacteria; order Alteromonadales; family Shewanellaceae; genus Shewanella; species Shewanella sp. SW24. The sequence continues at coordinate 26,299 of NZ_JAKKSH010000038.1, read as the reverse complement.
CGTCATGTTAGACACTCTGTTGCCTTTTAAACGTCATTTTCTTAGCCGTAATGGCAACAAGCTACATTATATCAACGAGGGTCAAGGCGAGCCTGTGGTGATGGTTCACGGTAATCCTAGCTGGTCGTTTTACTACCGCAATCTTGTTAGCGCCTTAAAAGACACTCACCAATGCATAGTGCCGGATCATATCGGCTGTGGCCTGTCGGATAAGCCAGACGATAGTGGTTATGACTATACCCTTAAGAATCGTATCGACGATCTCGAAGCCCTGCTCGATAGCCTGAATGTGAAAGAAAATATTACCTTAGTCGTACACGACTGGGGCGGCATGATAGGTATGGGTTATGCGGCGCATTATCCTGAGCGCATTAAACGCCTAGTGATATTGAACACGGGCGCTTTCCATTTGCCCGAGACTAAACCATTCCCTTGGCCGCTGTGGATCTGTCGTAATACCCTGTTAGGCACTGTGTTGGTACGCGGTTTCAATGCCTTTTCGTCTATTGCTTCCTATGTGGGTGTTAAGCGTCAGCCGATGTCGAAATACATTCGCGAGGCGTATGTCGCGCCGTTTAACTCTTGGGCTAATCGCATTTCGACGCTGCGTTTTGTGCAGGATATTCCGCTGCGTGAAGGCGATAGAAATTATCAATTAGTCTCTGATATTGCTTCGAGTTTACCGCAGTTTGCCAAAGTGCCGACCCTGATTTGCTGGGGCCTCAAGGACTTTGTATTCGATAAGCACTTTTTAGCGAAATGGCGCCAACACATGCCCCATGCGACAGTGCATGAATTTGCCGATTGTGGTCACTACATTTTGGAAGATGCCAGCGATGAAGTGATTGCCCATATCAAAGGCTTTATGGCTGACGACCACGTAGAAGCGGCGCAGTCCGAACAGGCCGCAGGTTAATGTCGACCTTGCTTGAGACTGAAGTTGCTCCTTTAGTGACGCCGTTGGAAAAGTCACTTTTAAGTGGCACTTCTGCGTCAGCAACAATCAATGATGCCAATATTTGTCGTCATCTCAAGCAAGCCGCCCATGCCATTCCCCATCATCTTGCGGTAGCAGTACAAAGCGCTCAGGGCGCTTCTGTGGCGAATTTGCGTTACAGCGAGTTGGACTTTCTTAATCTAGACAGACAAAGCGATGCGATAGCCTTTGCGCTTAACGCCCATGGCATTGAGCGCGGCATGAAGGCTGTGCTTATGGTCACGCCGAGTTTGGATTTTTTTGCACTTACTTTTGCGCTGTTTAAAGCGGGGGTTATTCCTATCCTAGTTGATCCCGGCATGGGGATCCGCAATCTTAAACAGTGTTTTGCTGAAGCCGCGCCCGATGCCTTTATTGGTATTCCCAAGGCTCATATTGCTAGACGTCTATTTGGTTGGGGTAAGGGCAGTATTAAGTCATTACTCAATGTTGATGACGGCAAAACAGGCTTAGCGGCAAAGTTAATCCGTATCGGTACTGGTGCGATAAGTTTATCGACTCTGCTGCAAAGCACCTCAGTACAATCTTCTGCTCCAAAGTCTGAATATCCCATGGTGATGCTTAAATCTGATGAGATAGCGGCGATTTTATTTACCAGTGGCAGCACTGGCACGCCTAAGGGTGTGGTGTATAGCCATGGTATGTTTGAGGCACAAATTCAAGCGCTAAAAAACGATTATGGCATTTGCCATGGCGAGCGCGATTTAGCCACTTTTCCGCTGTTTTCACTCTTTGGTCCCGCACTTGGCATGGCGTCTATCGTTCCAGAAATGGATGCCAGCAAACCTATTACTGCTAATCCTGAATTTCTATTTGCCGCGATTGAGAAATATCAATGCAGTAATATTTTTGTTAATCCCGCTTTGCTCGAACGTTTAGGCCGCGCGGGGGAACAAAAACAGCATAAACTGCCCAGCGTACAGCGGGTGATTTCCGCGGGTGCGCCAGCCACCATTGCCTCCATCGCCCGTTTTAGTAAGATGCTGAGCCAAGGTGTGCCGATTTTAAATTCCTACGGCGCAACCGAATCTTTGCCTATTAGTATGATTGCTAGCGATGCGTTATTTGCCACGACTGACACCACAGATAACGGCGGTGGTATCTGTGTCGGTCGCGCTATCGATGGCGTGACGATTCGCATTATTGCTATCAGCGAAGAGGTTATTCCCGAGTGGGATGATGCCTTACAGCTGAATAACGGTGAAATCGGCGAGATAGTCGTGCAGGGGCCTATGGTGAGTCAGTCCTATTATCTAAACAATAGTCAGCACGCTAGCCAAAACGAAAGCCAAGGCAAACGCGCGACTGCGGCGGCCAAGATTTGGGACTCGTCAACCAATACCGTTAGACACCGCATGGGCGATTTGGGGTACCTTGATGATCAAGGTCTTCTGTGGATGTGTGGTCGTAAGGCCCACAGAGTCGACGCCACTCTTAACGGATTGTTTGTTAAACGTTATTATTCCATTCCCTGCGAGCGCATTTTTAATACGCATCCCAATGTGAAGCGTTCCGCTTTAGTGGGAGTGAAAGTGGCGAACGAGATAGAGCCGTTAATTTGTATCGAACTCGACCAGTCATTGGTGTGCAATAAGAGTCAGCAGTTGTACCAAGATTTGATCGCCATCGCCGAGCAATTTACGCAGACTCAGGGCATAAGGCGGTTTCTTATCCATCCTGATTTCCCTGTGGATGTGCGACATAATGCCAAGATTTTTAGAGAAAAATTAGCCGTTTGGGCACAATCACAAACGAAAGGTTGATTTGAAACTCCACGGTTTTTTCCTGCATTTTTTACGTTATATTCTGTGTTTATTTGAACAAACTCGCTTATTTTTAAGCCCTTGTGCTTATTTTAAACTTATTACACCGACTTTAAGTTCATGTAAATGTGCTGAAATGGATACCCTTAATGACGAAAGACCCAATCAAGAGCACGACGCTTGCCCAATTTGATGCGGCTGAACAAACGGCACTTGCGCAGCTCGCGCTTAAGGTGCAACACGCCTTTGTCACGGGGGCGGGGGGATTTTTAGGTAAAGCGATTTGCCTGAGATTGTTAGCCGCTGGCATTAAGGTCACAGGTTTTGCGCGTGGGCATTATCCCGAACTTGAAGCGCTGGGCGTAGTCATGCTGCAAGGGGATTTAGTCAATAAAGATCTGCTGCAACAGGCGATGCAAGGCTGCGATATCGTATTCCATGTGGCGTCTAAAGCGGGTGTTTGGGGTGACAGAGACAGCTATTTTTGTCCGAATGTGAAGGGCGCTGCCAATGTGATTGCCGCTTGTAAGGCATTAAAAATAGATAAGTTAGTTTACACCAGTACCCCGAGTGTGACCTTTGCAGGGCAGGATGAATCGGGTATTGATGAGTCTACTCCCTATGCTACAAGATTCCTGAATCATTATGCCCACTCTAAAGCCATCGCTGAAAAGATGATGCTCGATGCCAATCAAGTGGGTGACATGCCACTTGAAAATCCTAGTGTGACTCAAGTATCTAGCCAAGTGACGACTCAAGCCACTGGACCCTATGCGTTAAAAACCGTCGCACTCAGGCCGCATCTGATATGGGGGCCTGGCGATCCCCATCTAGTGCCACGGGTATTGTCGCGCGGGCGTTTAGGTAAGCTTAAACTGGTTGGCCGCGAAGATAAGCTGGTTGATACCATCTACATAGACAACGCCGCCTATGCCCATGTGCTGGCGGCACTGGAACTTTGCCAAGCAAAGCCTAAGTGTCAAGGGAAAGCTTATTTTCTGAGTAATGATGAACCCATCACTATGGCCGAGATGATCAATCTGATTTTGGCCTGCGATGCTTTACCGCCAGTGACTAAGCGTGTGCCTCAATCTGTGGCCTATGTAGCAGGCGCAGTATTAGAAAGTGTACATTACCTCCTAAAGAAGCAAGAAGAGCCCATGATGACGCGTTTTGTCGCACGGCAGTTATCCTGCAGCCATTATTTTGATATCAGCGCAGCTAAACGAGATTTAGGTTATCGTGCGCTCGTCTCTATTAATCAAGGGATGGCAAGGCTTAAAGCTTCTCTTTGAGGAAATGAGGACTCAATGAGGCCTCATTCCAAGCAATTTTTAGGTATTTTCAGATACGATGGGCAATAATTTATTTGCTAGCCATGTGTAATACATTGAGTTGCCATGGATCCAATCATGTTGGCCGTCTGGATAACAAATATCTGAGGCGTATGCCATAGGAGTGTCAATTTCTTCATCGAAGGTTTTTGCCGCATTAAAAAACAAAATATTCAGCTGTGAGCAAATGTATTCAAGCGCGTCAAAATAAGAATAGACAAGCCACGTCATTGACTGTGATTCTTTGAAGTAACGGCAGAAAGGTGGATCAGAAACAACGATGACAGTATGTCCTCTTTCTTTCATCGTTAATAATATAGACAGTTGTTTTGATTGGTCCTCATGGAAGAAATCAACATAATTCTTCAAGGTAATATCTTTAATGTCAGCATCTTTTTGTTTTTGTAGCCATGTAAAAAAACGAGCAACAGTCTGATGTGTTTGTAGGCCAATATTGGAAATAATCACAGATTTTTTTTCAAACTTAGATTGCTCGTGAGCCTGTAAATTTTTCAATATTGGTGCGAAAAGTTGACGTGATGCGGCGTTTTCAAGTGGTACGAAATATTCTGTTTCGCATATTGAAAATTTGCCTTGGGCAAATCCTGAGCCGTTCATTACCATGCCACCCATAAACGGGATTTCCATTTCCTTTAGTGCTTTTGCTAACTTACCCATATGGCTATCACCGAGTAATGTTAGTTGGCTCACAGTGGTGTCATTTGAATGATGTAATAATTTGTTCAACGCGTCTAAACGTTCTTCATCACAAACCGTTTCTTGGTGATTTTTCTCACCGTTATTTTGTGCTTTGGTGATTTTATTGTCAGAAAATGCCGATTTGAAGTGGCTCATTACATACTCAATAGCTTTATTTGAGACCGTTCTTCTATTCTCATTGAATCTAAAATCATTGACATTATTGACTGTGATAATTTCAAATGATGGGAAATAGTCAAATACTTCATCATTATCCGCTAAATAACCCGCGACAGCGCGTAGAACAGACTTCGAATATTGGCTGGCAACAAGGATATGTTTATCTGATGCGGTTGCTGTAAGAGGGACTGGGGATACGGTTAAGATCACTTTTATCTGTGGGTTGATACCTTGAATGATGTCTTTTATAAGCAATAAATCAGATTTAATTTCATTGTAATTAAACTGATGGAAAGTAAATATTGCATCATTGAACTCACCGGCAATAACCCCAGGACAATTTGGGTAGAAAACATCATCAATATCTTTCCAGGCCTCTGTTAAACCTAGGGTAAAAATAAGTACATTTGTTGCTCTTAGCGTAGCTAATAGCTCGTTTTTTGCAGATATCCGAGCCTCGCGTAACGCTTCTTCTGAGCTAAACCCATCAGGGTGTACATTGGGTCTCAATAGATCGATATAGCGTTCTGCATTCTTGTCATAAAAAATATCAAATCTGTGGGAATGAGCAGGATCTAAGGTTAACCATTGAAGAAAGCATCTAGGGGTATACACATTGCCAAAGGCAAAGCTGGATATTTGTCGACTGTCGAGTTTGCTGCGATTAAATGGATAATTATTATCGATCATCCATTTTCCCACATGTTGAGCAAAGCATGAACCAACAGATGAAATGCTGCTATTGTCTTTTGATATGAGCAAATTATGAATTGATTGAAAAGGCACTTTGCCTAAATCAATTTCCGCAACGCCAGTTTTCCAAAAATATTGTTCTGCTTGTTCACTGTAAGGAGTAAGAAACTGTGTGTTCATGATTAAATTCCATTTTAATGAGTTTTATATAAATAACTGGAAATGATAAAAGCAAACAAAAGCATGAATAAGATGCTAAAAAGTGATCGGTGCGTTACGAAATGGTTAGTATGCCAATGGCTGTCAACCTGAATACTGATTTACTAAATGAATGATTCTAAATTAGTTATTAACTCATTACATGTATACTTGACCACAATAGATTTAAATTTATTTAACACCCTATAGATTCATACTTTAGGTTTACGCTAGTGTATATAAAATGAACTTGTTCAAGTCTATTTTATTAGCTGTATTTAATAATAAATCTAATTTTAAAAAGGTATCGTATGGGCTGTAGGGATTGTAATTATACAGATTTAAACTGGGCAATTTTCAGGCAAAAGATTGGTCGCTGCAAACGCTGTATGTGGCAGCTTACGGCTTTATCGGCAATCGGCTGGCCGCTGTGGTGGTGGCTTTATCGTGATGCGCCTAGGGATGTAGACTCGATTGCATTACTGTTTTTCTGCGCGGCTTTTACGGGGTTACTTGCTTTGCACCTTATCGTCTTGGCTTACCGTCGCCTCAGAGGGCGAAAGTAAGCCAACCGACTTTCTGTTTGTGTGCTTAAACTGAGTGAGTCGCCATTTTCTCGTGCATCATTTTTTTCATTAATGGCGCAAGGGCAAAGAAGACTAATGCCATCACCACGCCAATTTGCGCCGAGAAGATAAACAGTTGCTCGTATAGCGCCATCGCACTCGGTACGTCACTTATCACGCCGCCTTGGGTATCAATCGCGGCGAGTTTGTTTAATTCGGCGGCTAAGATTTCAGAGTATGAAGTGCCGAGGAACCAAGCACCCATCATCAGGCTGACTACGCGTTTGACCGAAAGCTGAGTCACGGCAGATAAGCCTATGGGCGACAACAATAACTCCCCGATTTCTAATACAAAATAAGCCGCGACTAAGAACCAAATACTCACTAAGCCACTGCTTAGCGGCATCTGGATCCCGAGCACAAGCACCATAAAGGATAAACCCGCGAACAAAATACCGAGTGCGGTTTTAACCGGTTTACTCGGGTCACAATTTTTACGGGCGAGAGCAGGCCACAGCCAAGCGAAGATAGGCGACAAACTGATCACAAAGAAGGCACCGAGGAAGGTTAGCTGTCCCGCACTCCATTCGAGGCCGAGCATGTTACGGTCCATCACACGGTCCGAAAATGCTACCCAAGAGCCATAGGTCTGCTCATATAAACCAAAGAAGACCAAACCCGCAACGATGAAAAGCAGCAAAGCCGACATCTGTTGACGTTCAATCGGATTACAATGTTTCACCATGAACCAGCCAATACCAAGGGCAAGCACTAGTGATACTGAGTGCAAGAACCAAATCACTGGGCTCACAGCGGGTAATAAACTGCTAATCGAAAGTACGAGGGAGTGGGTTTGAATCAACCCCCAGACTATGATTACGCTGCCAATTGCGCTTAAGTAAATCCATTGTTCTGTCGTTATGCCAGCGGTTTTCTTTAAAATCCGCGCAGGATCTCTGGGTTCGGCGAAGCCTTGCAGATGTTTTTTGCCACGAATAAACACCAACAAACCTGCTAACATCCCTAAACCTGCCAAACCAAAACCGTACTTCCAGCCATAGGTTTCACCTAAATAAGCGCAAATTAGCGGGGCTAAGGTGGCGCCTAAGTTGATGCCCGCGTAGAAAATGGTAAAACCAGAATCTCGCTTAGCGGATGATTTAGGATAAAGCTGACCGACTATGGTGGAAATATTGGGTTTTAAAAAGCCCACACCGACAATGATTAAGGCAAGAGATAAATAGAATACTTGCAGCGCTTGTTCATCCCGTTGAACTTCACCTGCAACGATAACCGCTTGATGGCCTTCAAAGGCCATACCTAAGTGGCCGAGCACTAATAAAATACCGCCAAAGATCACCGCTTTACGCATGCCCAGATAGCGGTCGGCCAATAAGCCACCCACTACGGGCATGGCATACACTAAGGCACCATAGGCGCCAATCACGTTGTAACCAAATTCATCGGTAAATAGATGATATTTAATCAGGTAAAGAAACAGTAATGCTTTCATACCGTAGAAAGAGAAGCGTTCCCACATTTCGGTAAAAAAGCAGACAAATAAGCCCTTAGGATGCCCAAATAGCATTTCAGCAGGGGGCGAGCCTTGTGGGCCCTGCATTGCGTGCAGCGGGTTTTGTTCTATTGACACTTAAGACTCCCATTGCTGGCACTTTATGCGCCGAGCAGCTAATGATTCATTTTATCGTAATGAATTTTATTAATTATTTTTCATTATTTGTGATTATCGCGGCGCTTTTGATCGCTAAAAGACGGCGCTGTTGCAGCAGTTAATCACACTCGGATGATATGGAACAGCCAAGGGTCTTGAAAGTGATGAATATTTTGTATAACTAACATTTTTAGCCGTTCTTTAAGGCTCGCTATAGCAATACTAAGCGGTTAAATTAATTCATTTTCAGTTAAGAAATGAGTGCTAAATAGTGGCCATAATTCAACGGTGGCAGTTTTATCCTAGCGGCTTTAGCCTTGATTTAGCTGTAGTTCGTCGTTTAATGGATGGTGTAAGTTTTATGATTGATAGCAATTTTGCATTATTGGTAGAGCATCTACGCGCTTGTTCGAGGCTGCTATCTAAATGAATGTCACAAATGGGTGGGTTAGATGATTTTCTTAGGGAAGCGCTGTGACTGGGAAGTACACTTATTCGAAGTGTAAGTATAAATAAGCACCATAATCATATTGATTATAAAAGAATTTTAATCTTGATAGTTGCATTTTTCATATAAGATTTCACAGTTTATATTTCTACAATGAGTTAATGTCTATCTGCTCAACTTTACTGATTTAGATCAGTCGTTATGTGTTACTAAGGAGACTTATGGAGTTTTTTACCACCCTATTTGTGGGTTACCCGCTTTGGGTTTGGTTAATGTTTTTCGGTTTTGTGCTGGCGTTATTAGCTTTTGACCTTGGCGTATTGCACAAGGAGCAGCATGAAATTACCGTGGCTGAAAGTTTAAAGCTTTCAGCCTTTTATATCTGTATGGGCTTATTGTTTGGGGCCTGGCTCTGGTGGTACAAGGGTTCAACCGCCGGTATGGAATACCTAACGGGCTATCTGATTGAAAAATCACTGTCTATGGATAACGTATTTGTTATCGCGTTAATCTTCAGTAGCTTAGGTATCCCACGTTTATACCAACATAGAGTGCTCTTCTGGGGCATTATGGGCGTAATAGTGTTGCGCGCCATTATGATCGGTCTTGGTGCTGTGCTTGTTGCCCAGTATCAAGGTGTACTTGTGTTATTTGGACTCTTCTTGATTTTCACTGGCGTGAAAATGCTCTTCTCAAACGATGAGCACGGTGATATCCAAGACAATAAGTTTTATAAATGGTTACGCACTAAGATGCGTTTTACGCCAACGCTGCATAAAGAAAAATTCTGGGTACGTGGCGAAGATCATCAGTTAACAAAAGGATGGTGGGCGACGCCGTTATTCTTGGCGTTGATCTTAGTGGAAACCGCGGATTTGGTGTTTGCAGTCGACAGTATTCCAGCTATTTTTGCGATTACCCAAGATCCTTTCATCGTTTATACCTCGAATATCTTCGCGATTCTGGGGCTACGTGCTTTGTATTTTGCGTTGGCTGCTATGGTGCACCGTTTCGAATACCTTAAATATGCGCTGTCAGTGGTATTAGTATTTATTGGGGTGAAAGTGGGTTTAGTGTATTTCAATCACGAGGGAATAGTGGACTTTACTATCCCAACAGCAGTGTCCCTTGGTGTGACTTTTGGTCTGTTAGTCTTAGGTGTCTTGTATTCGCTGTGGAAGACGCGTGGGCAAGAAGTTGAGAAATAGCTTGGACGGCTAGTCCAATAAGCAATATGTTTCGGCCGTTTAGTCATGCTAAACGGCCTTTTTTATATCCTTAATATGTGAATCGTTAAGCTTTACAGAAGATGTTAAAAATTAGTCTATGCTTAATTCGAGCCGTTGTTAGTTTTGGGCTCACAAAGGGAGTTTTTAGGACTAATACTCTTCAAGGACGATATTATGAAACTCAACATTACCGCCATACTTCTGCTCACCGTTTGTTCATTGACAGCAGTCAACGTAAAAGCTGCAGATAAACAATCGACGAACATTACATCTAATGCAAACTCAACCTGTACTGGAGCCTATCCAAGTTACTTCCAAGATCCTACTTTTGCAAAAACAGGCATGTGGGACAATCAAGTCATTATCAACCAAGCTTATTCGGGCTGGAAGGGGCCTATTTTTAGCCTCAGTGATGCTTATTCGAGTGCTAAACCAGATAGCGCTGCACCTTGGCTTAAATTCAATCCCTTCGATAAAAATCTGAGTGAAAGTGATAAAAATACCCAAGCTGAGCAATACCTCTGGGCTGTGATGAAGTACATCCAAGAGGGAAACATCGACAAAGGCGATGTCAGTAAAGACTGGGATCTGTGTAATAACAAGGTGCGCTCTTGGTACCATATTCCCTATCAGACCTATGATCCCATGAGTGGGCGGGAATTTATCCATGGCTTGACCCGAGAAGCCCCCGTTACTATGGAGATAAAAGGCCAAGGCTCCCTTAAAACCACTATGTGGGCGGTGGGTTTTTATAATCCTCAGGCGGCAAACAGCATTGGCAAGGTATGGACGGGGGCACCATCACCTGTGATGCCCCAGCAAAATTTTGCATTTAATGAAGGCAGTGTGATTGGCAAGTTACTGTTTACTACTGCAACGCCTAATAACTATCCTTTCCTTGAAAATGTACCTGTTTGGCAAGCCAATATCAGTGCCAGTGATTTCTGTGTATGTAAAAACGCTGATGGCAGTGCCTGTAGTTTCCAACAGGAAACAGAGCAATGCCCGCGCTCTGTCGCCGATGTGTACTTGTTGCAGTTTGATATTGCAGTGCGCGACAGCCGTTCACCCGTGGGCTGGGCCTATGGCACTTTTGTCGCCGATGGTCAGTTTAAAGCGAAAGAGAAAAATCCTTGGGATCGTATCTCACCTCTGGGATTAATGTGGGGGAATGACACGCCGCCAGCAACAGTGGGAGCGGCAGCATTCCCTCAAAACCCAATCACAGGGCTTAAGGATAGCGCCGTATTTCAAGAGGTCGTTGGCCGTTTGAATGAGCACACCAATGCGGGACACTTAGGGTGTAATGGGCGTTTAAATGGCCCTGCGGATAATGCATTAAGTAGCTGTTTATCTTGTCATCAAACTGCTTCTGTTCCCGATAGTACCAATAATACACCAGCAATCCTGTACCAATTTGCCTCGTATCAAGAGCCGGGCAGTGGTCAATGTTTAACATCGCCCAGCGCCCTCGATTTATCGATTGACCAAGTGTATTTCAAAACCTTTATGTGTTCTGCGTCCTTCGTTGGACCCAGTAACATAGTCCCTGCACCTAAATATACTCAAGGGCAAAAACAGTGGATTTCTACTGATTTTTCATTGCAGCTTAGTATTAGTCTCACCCAGTGGCAAGAATGGCAACAAGACCAAGATAACCTGAAAAAGAATATCAAAGTACGTGTATTTGATGGCACTTTACCCTCGCGCTAATGTTGGCGTTTATGTAACTAATTGTATTTAGTACGCCATATTTTAATTCGTGGCATATTTTTACTTTTATATTGTATTTCAATAGCAAGGGACTCAAATAGAGTCCCTTTTGCTATTTTAGGAATTAAGAATATGTAGTTTGTTTTGCTGGCTAGCATTCTGTAAGTACATGAATATCTTGATAACTACTGTAAAGGTTAATTTTATGTGATAGTTTGTCGGTATTTTGAACTCACAGACGCAAGAGGGAAGCATGCTGACTATTTCTAATCTCACTAAAACCTATGATAACGGTGTTAAAGCACTCGATGGTGTTGATTTAACGATTTCCAAAGGGATGTTTGGTTTACTCGGACCCAATGGCGCGGGCAAGTCATCACTCATGCGTACTATTGCCGCCCTGCAAAGCGCCGATAGTGGCAGCATAGTGTTTGATGGTATTGATGTATTAGCCGATCCTCAAGCGCTGCGTAAAACCTTGGGATATTTGCCCCAGGACTTTAATGTTTATCCGCGTATTAGTGCCTATGACCTGTTAGATCATTTAGCCATTCTTAAGGGCATTAATCAAAGCAAGCTGCGTAAAGAAGCGGTTGAAGGATTGCTGGCACACACCAATCTTTATCAGCATAAAAATAAAGCCGTGAGTGGTTTTTCTGGCGGTATGCGTCAGCGTTTTGGTATTGCTCAGGCCTTACTTGGGGATCCTAAATTATTGATTGTGGATGAGCCGACTGCGGGTCTCGATCCCGAAGAACGTAACCGTTTCCATAACTTGCTGGTGAGTTTAGGCGAGGAAAAAGTGGTAATCCTCTCGACTCACATTGTCGAAGATGTGTCTGAACTCTGCGCTAATATGGCGGTTTTGGCATCGGGTAAAATTCTGCTTCAAGGCAATCCACATCAATTGGTGGGTGAATTAACGGAAAAAATTTGGACTAAGACTGTGAGTCAAGCACAGGCGCAGGAGCTTGAAGCGCAATTACCTGTGATTTCTAAGCGTTTATTAGCGGGACGCACAGTCCTTAATGTGATGGCTGAAACTTGTCCTGAAGGATTTACCTCTGCGACTGCTGGGCTTGAAGATCTGTATTTTTCGACTTTGCTCAGTCACCGCCGTCAGGCTGCCTAAGGAGATATCAATATGTTGTTATCAATGCTTAGGTTTGAGTGGCGTTATTATTTGCGTCAGCCATCCTTTTATGTTGTTTCTTTTCTATTGTTTTTAATGAGTTTTCTATCAGTCGTCTCTAACAATATTCAAATTGGTAGCGGCGGTGAGGTGATGAAAAACAGCCCATTTGGGATTACTCAAACCATGTTGATCATGGGACTTATTTCCATGTTTGCCGTGGTGAATTTTGTGGGTAGCACGGCTATTCGCAATCATCAGCATTTAATGGAAGAGCTGATTTATAGCAAACCCCTATCACCATTTGCATACCAATTTGGTCGATTTCTCGGCAGTTTTGTTGTGGTGATGATGGTATTTGCCTTTATCCCCATAGGGTTAATGCTCGGCTCTTTTATGCCATGGGTCGATGCTAGCCGTTTTGGGCCTTTTGCGTTATCGAATTATCTTGTGCCGTATTTTTTACTCGCCATGCCGACTTTGCTGCTGATCTCGACTCTATTCTATGCGATGGCAAGTCATTTTCGTTCCTTAATGGCGCTCTATCTGACCGCTGTAGCCATGTTGGTGCTGTATACCTTGACGGGCGAAATGGCGAGTCAGCCACAATATCGTACTATTGCTGCTTTGCTTGATCCCTTTGCGCTGCGCACCTTTGCCGAAGTGACCCGTTACTGGACCATTAGCGAGAAGAATAGCCAGTTAATTGAATTCTCAGGACTCGTACTGCAAAACCGGGCGATATGGTTTGGAATTGTCTGCGTGTTACTGGCCGTTTCAGGGATTTTCCGTCAGCCGAGTTTGACTAAGAAACGTGAGAAAAAATCCGATAAAGCAGGAAAAGTTCCTAGCTTAGTGCCTTTGGCACAATTGGCTATGGCAACTGAGCCTAATGGTCGCCAGCAATTTTGGACGCGGGTTAAATTTGAAGTACGGCAAGTACTATTTACCGCGCCATTTGTGGTGTTAGGTGTGCTGACTATTTTCAATTTAGTCGGCCCCATGTTCGATGATTTTGGTTGGTACGGCACATCTAATTGGCCATTAACCCAAGATATGGTGAATAACATTGCCGGCGCGACTGGGTTATTGATGGTGATAGTGCTGATTTATTACAGCGCAGAAATCGTCTGGCGTGAACGCAGTTCAGGAATGGGAGATATCGTCGATAGCGTTCCTGTATCAAACTTAAGCTTTTGGGGCTCAAAGTTAGTGTCTGTGGTCATAGTGATGACCTTGCTCTATGTGCTCGCAATGTGTACCACAATTGTATTTCAATTGATAAAAGGTCAAACCAATCTTGAGATTGCTCAGTACCTTATTCGACTGGGATTTTATTACCTCCTTCCGCTGTTGATGACCGCTGTGCTGGCGTTTTTCCTGCAAGTGCTTAGCCCAAATAAGTACGCAGGTATGGGACTATTTGTTGCTTATTATCTAACGACATTTGTTATGGCAAGCTGGGGATTTGGCCATAGCTTATATAACTTTGGTCAATCACCGACCTTAATTTACTCGGATATGAACGGCTACGGTTGGGGCTTATTAAGTCATGCACTCTATATGATTTACTGGGGGGCTTTTAGCCTTATCCTGTTTGTTTTAGGTTATGGCTTGTACCATCGCGGACCGCAGCAAAGCCTTAAAACCCGTATGGGATTACTGAGTTATCAGCTTGGTTTTAGTGGCAAAGTCATTGTAAGCGTTGCTTTGGTGGTGTTTTTTGGCATGGGCAGTTATTTGTTCTACCAAACAAAAGTGTTGAATCATTATTTAACCCAAGATGAAACCACAGATCTGCAAGCCGATTATGAGAAGGCCTTCAAACAATACCAAAGCATGCCGATTTTAGTGGCCACTAAGGTCAATGCGAATATTGATATTTTCCCTGAAGAGCGAAAAATTGTTGCTAAGGTGATATTCGAATGGCAAAACAAGTCAGATAAACCAATCGAAAGGATGTTAGTGCAGTGGCCCGAGCATACTGAGGCCGAAACGGTAAAAATCAATATCCCAAATACAAACTTAGGTGAGTTAGATAGCCGCTATCGCAATGCTTGGTTGACCTTTTCGACACCTGTGCAGCCTGGGCAGGTGGTGCAAGGGGACATTCAATTAGTACGTCAGTCTGTGGGTATTGCTGAAGCTGGCTTTGATATGTCTGTGGTTGAAAATGGCACCTTCATCAACAACTTCGAACTATTGCCCCTCTTTGGTTATCAAGACGGCTATGAGCTGATGGATCGCCACGAGCGCGAAAAGCGCGATTTAGCCGAAAAAGCTCGAGCGAATAAGCTTGAAGACAGCCGTTACTACACGCAAAACTTCTTTGGCGTCGATGGTGATTTCATTCAGTTTGAAGCCACTATTTCGACAAGTGCAGATCAAATTGCATTAGCGCCAGGGTATTTGCAAAAACAGTGGCAGCAGGATGGGCGTGAGTATTTCCATTATTCAATGGATAGCCCTATGGTGAATTTCTACGCGATTATTTCGGGCCGTTACCAGGTGGAAAAAACTGAGCACAATGGTGTTGCGGTTGAGGTTTACTACCATGCGGAGCATCCTTGGAACGTTGCGCGCATGATAGAGTCGGTTAAAGATTCTATCGATTACTACACACAAGCATTTGGGCCTTATCAGCATAAGCAAATGCGAATTATGGAGTTCCCGGGTTACCGTAGTTTTGCACAAAGTTTTGCTAATACAGTGCCTTACTCAGAGCGTATTGGTTTTATTACTGATTTACGCAATGAGGATAATATCGATCCTGTGTATTACGTCACAGCCCATGAAGTGGCGCATCAATGGTGGGGACACCAAGTGGGCGCTGCGGATGTGCAGGGCAGTGCTGTGATATCCGAAAGCTTGTCACAGTATTCGGCGCTGATGGTGCTGGAGAAAAAGTACGGCGATAAAATGATCCGTAAATTCTTGAAATACGAATTAGATAGATATTTACGTGGCCGTTCATCTGAATCCATCAAAGAAATGCCTTTGCTGCGCAGTGAAAATCAGCAGTACATTCATTATCAGAAAGGCTCAGTGGTGATGATGGCCATTAAAGATGTGTTGGGTGAAGAGAAACTTAACGCTAATTTGAAGGCATTCTTAGCGCGTTATCAGTATCGTAACGATCCTTTCCCAACCACATTGGATTTAGTGAGTGACCTTGAGCAAGGCACAGATGAAGCGCAAGCCCGCTTTATCGATGAGTCTTTTAATGAGATCACACTCTACGATCTTAGGTTAACCAATGCGGTAATGACCACTCTGCCTGATGGTAAGACGCAAGTTGACTTGAGCATTTATGCCAGTCGCAAAGTCGCCAGTGGTAAAGGTGAAGAAACCGAACAATCTTTAGATGCCATCATCGATATCGGTGCCTTTAGTGCCGATCCCGATAAGCTAAAGGATGACAAACAGGTGTTATTGATTGAGAAGCATAGGCTGGTCAGTGGTGAAAACAAGCTGACGATCACTTTGGCTGAAAAACCCAGTTATGTGGGGGTCGATCCCTTTGTGAAGCTCATCGACAGAGATACGAAGGATAATATCTTTAAACTCTAAATCCGTTTTGAAACCAGTTTGTTAAAACCAACGCACTATCTGGCATGACCTGTTAGATAGTGCGTTTTTTATGGCAATACCCATGGCTCATTTTGAAATTAATGCAAATTAGCTTGTTCTTCTACGTGCTTTTTCCTAAGGTGATTGCAAATGATTTTCAATGAGGCGTGATATGAATACCCATCTGCAGTTACAGGTAAACCATTGGCTTGAAAATGATCCTGACCCTCGCACTCAAGCCCAGTTACAAACCCTAATTGATAGCGGCAATGAAGCTGAACTCGCAGCGCGCTTTGCGGGTCGCTTGGAATTTGGCACCGCAGGATTACGCGGTGTCGTCGGTGCTGGGCCTATGGGGATGAACCGTTTGGTGATCCGCCAAACCTCTGCTGGTCTTGGTGCTTATCTACTTGATCAGATTAAAGATGCCGCCGAGCGCGGCGTGGTGATTGGTTATGATGGCCGCCACGATTCATTTAATTTTGCCCATGATGCAGCGAGTGTGCTCACCGCTATGGGGATTAAGGTACGCTTAACGTCCAAAGTAGCGCCAACGCCGCTAGTGGCCTTTGGGGTAAAACATTTTAATGCGGCAGCGGGCATTGTGGTGACCGCGAGTCATAACCCGCCGCAATACAATGGCTATAAAGTCTATTGGGAGAATGGCGCGCAGATTATTCCGCCCCACGACTCTGGCATTGCCGCGCAAATTGAGCGCGCCGCAAATCAAGCGATTCCGTTTTTAGAGCATGATGACGCGGTAACACAAGGTAAGTTAATTATCCTGCAGGACGATTTTTACCAAAGCTATCGTCATGGCGTGCAGCAAGCTGAGGTGCTGCAAAACCATACCGCTCCAGAAAAGGTCAGTTTAGCCTATACCGCCATGCACGGTGTGGGTGCCGAAATGGCTGAAACGGTATTGAAAGATGCAGGTTTCACCCAAGTGTATTCGGTTGCCTCCCAGCGTGAACCCGATGGGGATTTCCCGACGGTGAACTTCCCAAACCCTGAAGAAAAAGGGGCGATGGATTTAGTGATTGCCGAGGCGAAAAAACACGGCGCTATGCTCGCCTGTGCTAACGATCCCGATGCCGACCGTTTTGCGGTTGCAGTGCGTAAAGCGGATGGCGAGTATCAGATGCTGACGGGCGATCAAGTCGGTGTGCTCTTTGGGCATTACTTGTTATCTCACGCCAAAGATAATCAACGACTTACGGGCACAACGATAGTGTCATCGAGCCTGTTATCTAAGATTGCTCAAGGGTTTGGCACGCAAAGCTTTACCACGCTCACCGGCTTTAAGTGGCTGATGAATGTGGGGATTGCAAAAACTTCGCCTGAGGAGCAGTTCCTGTTTGCCTATGAAGAAGCCCTTGGCTACACAGTTGGCAGCATGGTGTGGGACAAAGATGGCTTGTCGGCGCTGGTGGCATTTGCCCAATTGACTGCCGAGCTGGTGGCGAAGGGGCAAACGATTTGGGACAGACTCGAGCAAATTTACCGTGAGCATGGGTTCCATCTCAATGCGCAGGTGAGCATTGCGCTAAAACCTGACACGCCCAATATTGGCGCCTATTTGCGCGAGCATCCACCGGTGAAGATTGGTGAGTTAGATGTGCTCTCAACCGATGATTTAAAGGCACTTGAGCGTCGTTTTGCCGATGGAAATGTTGAGAAAATCGACTTACCACCGAGCGATGTATTGACTTACTGCTTAGCGGGCGGGGCTCGGGTGATTGTCAGACCATCTGGCACTGAACCTAAAATTAAGTGCTACTACGAAGTGGTAGAAACTATGGTTGATACAGATACCTTAGCTAGCGTCCAAGCGAGGGCGAGCAAAGTTATGGATGATTTTATTCAGGCTCACCAAGCCAGTTTGCCAAAATAATCTTGGTTGCTGGTTAAGTTAAAACGCCCAAATTCACTTTTATTAAAAGGCTACTGACATCATGCTGTCAGTAGCCTTGTTTTATGCTTGTTGTCGCCCGTTAATGATTCTGTCCTGAATTTTATAAATAAGGTTTTGAATCATTGATATTTTTCAACAAGGAGAAAGTGAAAATGTTATCTATTGCACCGTTAGTTTGGGGTGAAATTCCTGTCAGTGACATGAACCGTGCCGTTGCTTTTTATCAGCAGCATTTTGGGGTCGAGTTTAAACGTGACGATATGGAAGACATGGAATATGCGAGCATAGTCACAGAGGATGCGAGTGCGGCGAGCATAGGGCTAGTCAAGTGCAGTATGAGCCAGCCGTCAATGCAGGGCAGCACAGTGTATTTGCATTTCAGCACCCATTTGCAACCTTTAGTGGATAAACTCGCTGCCGCCAATGTGAATATTTTGCTGCCAGTGACGCCGATTAATGGTGGAGAGTGTGGTTACATCGCGTTATTTGCCGATAGTGAAGGCAATAAAGTCGGTCTGTGGTCTAAGGATAAGTAGTTTCGAGTGTTAAATTGTTAGCGTCGTGCCCTTAGGCACGACGCTAACATTAACCTATTGGTTTAGATTTCTATGGAAGAAACAAAGATGGATGTGGTTTATATTGATGCTCGACCGTTACTTGGACTAAGCACCCGCACGAATAATCGGGCAGAAATGTCTGTCGATAGCGCTAAAATTGGCAGTTTATGGCAAGCCTTTTTTGAATCATCCCAGCTCACCGCTATGCTCAATTCACCCATGTATGGCGTGTATTATGACTATGAGTCAGACATGAATGGCGAGTTTTCTGTGCTGGTGGGTAAGGCAATTGATGCCCCTGTTGATGCAAGTCATTTTACGCCATTGGAGCTTAACGCTGGCAAATACCTAAAATTCACCGCCCAGGGTGATATGCCACAGTGTGTTATCGATCTTTGGGGGCAAGTGTGGGGTTATTTTAGCGCGGCTGATTGCTTTCATCAGCGACGCTATCAAACGGATTTTGAAGTCTATCTTAGTGCTACTGAGGTTGAGATCTATATCGGGATTTTATGATTCAAATCGTAAAAACACTCAAGTGTGTATTCAAGGACATACCAGCGATTGACCTAGGGTAATAATACTTAATCAATTGATTGATAGATAAAGGGTTAAACCAGAGCTAATGCGCCGCGCCGATCGCCTATTTCAAATAGTGCAAATTCTCAAACATAAACGCCTGACCACAGCCCAAGAGTTGGCTGAACGGTTAGAGGTTTCTACACGCACGATTTACCGTGATGTGCAGGATTTGTGTTTAAGTGGCATTCCTATTGAAGGGGAAGCGGGTGTCGGCTATTTGTTGCGCCACGAGGTTAATGTTCCGCCCTTGATGTTTAACGAAGCCGAACTCGAAGCGATTCAAGTTGGCATGCGTATGGTGCAAACTTGGGGTGGTAAGGAGCTTGGTAGCGCAGCGAGGCAGGCGATGATCAAAGTCGAAGCCGTACTACCAAAACGACTACAAGCCTATCAATCCTTGATGTTTTCACCGGACTTTTACCTCGATTCCAATGAGTTCCAATTCCTCGATCCCTTGCGTAATGCGGCTCAGCGACGCGAATACGTCAAACTCTTCTACCAAGATGTCAAACTGGATGTCACCGAGCGGGAAGTTAGGCCGCTCGCCATCTATTTTTGGCGTGGTACTTGGACCTTACTGACATGGTGTGAGCTACGTGCTGATTTTCGTAATTTCAGGGTCGATCGCATCACAGGTCTTGTGCGGTTAAACCGTCATTTTGATCTCACTCTTGGGCAAGAGCTTGAAGATTATATTTGCCTGATGGATGAGCAATCAAAGGCGCGAGCAGAAGCGAAAGAAAAGCCACTCGAATGAGTGGCTTTGTATTACATTTTTAATTTGCTAGTAACTGGCTAGTTGTATCGAGATCTCTCTGATACTGGTGTCATAGTAGTTATTGAGAGCCTAAGCTCACCGTTTTTAATTGTTTAACATGACTTCGCTTGATTGCGAAATATTCAGTTTTTTGATTAAACCATCTTCATCATTGTTTTGGATCTCGCCGACGGCAACCTGAATATTGCGACTCAGTCCTAATTTTTGAGCGCTTTTAGGACGATTAGCAATGTCTTCATCCGTTAGTGGATAGGATTCACTGGCATCGATATTAAATTGACTTGAATCTATTGCAGTAAATTTACCGCTGATAGGTGCGCCATGTTGTCTAACAATATTCGCCAATTGCCACTCAAACCCACTTTTTGACTGTGCCGAATTAATCGCAGCAGGCCAATCCCATACACCATAACCGTTTATATCTTGATGAAGATATTGATCGACTAAGGCTTCTGGTCCATTCAGATTATTCGCATTCGCTCCGCCAAAGGTGTAAGGGAAGTTAGGTCTATTTGTCGGATGATTAATATGCGCATTACCACCCCATTTTAAGAAGTTCTCATATTTTATATCGTACATCATATATAAACTTGAGGTGTATGGGACATCTGCCTTTTGTTTAAATAGGGTGATTGAGATATAACGTTTGCTGCGAGGCGGCATAATTGCGCGGTACTGCGCCTGACTCGAAATCGTTGTACTTTTGCCGTCGGTTTCACTCCAACCTTGGCTGGCAGAAAATTCGGCGCTGATTTCAGAACTCGCTCCACCTATTCCTGGAATACCCACTTCATATTTATTGGTTACGCCAATTTTCTCGGAGAAAGAGAAATTATCGGTTTTGGCCCAGCTAGTGGTGTAATCATAGTTTAGGGTGGCTACACCGGTATCTTCGGTATCGCCCCAGTTATAGATAACCACAGGAGCAGTATAAATAGCCTCACGATCATAAACTTGAGGTGAACCTAACTTTAGACTTTGAGGATTAGTGACGAAATGAATATTTTGTAAATTTACCTTCAAACGTTCATTCGCTCTGTAGCCGCTTGCATAAGGATCATTGCCGTTATAGCGGGCTTTAAGACTATATTCGTTGCTCGATTCTCTTCTGACTTCGATGTCTTCACCAACATACTGGGATGCTGTACCGCCAGCCCATGCATATCCAAGATGGTGCCCTAAGGAGAATAACGAGCTGATAAACGAGGGGTCGTTAATTGCATCATTTTTAAGCGAATCAAGATCAGGGGCTGCGTGTTCTACCATTGACAGTTTTGGAATAGTATTCGGAATAGCAGCTTCGGCCAACAAAGAAACAGTTCCAAGTGCGGTTAAACAGGATAAAGATAATATACCCAGGCTAGATTTTGTTCTCATGATTGTTCCTTTATTTTAATAAAATACGTCCTTTCATTGAGAGCACCGATGGCAATTATATGTGGTTCTAAATCATATAAATAATCATTACTGCTAGGCACATCTAAAAACTAGCACTTTTATTTTTATTAAACAAAATAAAAATTAATTAATTTGATGTGTGTTTTAATTTGGTTAAAAATGTTAATTAATTTATTTTTAAACGGTATTTAGAACTTTATAATATAGTATATTTACTTTAATTTTTAGTGGGTTGGTTTTTGAATGTGGATTAATATTTATGCGGCATTTTATTATGTAAAACTTTTTAAATGGACTCTTCATTCCGAGAACTATACCGAGAAAAATACTAAGATGAGTGCCGTAATAGATATAGTAAATAACATTTTTTAATGGACGTTTTTAGAGACTAAATAGTTTGAATATGGTTAGGTTAAGTATTTTGTTTGAGTCTTTGTTATTGCTGATAAATATCATCACTCTTCCATTATCGTCGATGTGTGAAATACTGTTAAAGCCGATACTGTTAGTTGCACAGACATAAGAGCCTAAATACATGAAGATTGTGGAAGATCAAGATAACGTGGAAGTGATTTTCTAGGGGGCGATGTCTCAGAGGGGGGTAGGCTGTGTAAAAGAGTGGTAGGAACGGTGTCAGTGATTGATGCAAGAGTCAGTGCCGTTGCTGAGCACTGACTCTTTGTTGACTTAGTGGATAAAGAAAAACAGTCCCATACTCAGTACTGTGGTCAGCAAGGTATTACGGGTGATGAGCGCCAACACAGTAGCGACTACGGCGCAGATGAGATAGCTGTTGTCTAGGCTCAGATCGAGCAGACCTTCTTGCACAAACACTATAGGCGCAAAGATCGCAGTGAGTACCGCAGGGGCTGAGTAACTTAAAAAGGTTTGGGTGCCCTTACTTAATCGCAGCGGTAGTTTAGGCTCAAGTAGTAAATGACGACTGATAAACACAACCGCCGCCATTGAAAAGATCATTAACCAAATCATGCTTTCTCTCCTGACAATGTTTTTGTCTTAATGTCAGTCCCTGTTCCTGTATCCACTTCTGTTTTGGTCTGTGCGCTTGCTAACTGATTTGCGGATTGTTCTGCGCGTTCCGCTTCCTTGGTCACTTTGGCGTAAAGTACACCTGCCGTCATTCCCGCAATGGCGGCAATGAGCAGTCCCGCTTGAATTTTAAAAACGGCGCATATCACTGCTAGGGTAAGCGAGACTAATACACAGACGAGAATCGATGGTTTTTTTATGGTAGGAACGACCAGAGCGATAAAGGTGGCTGCGATTGCAAAATCTAATCCCATCTCATCTAAATTCTCGATCGCATTGCCCGCCACTATGCCAAGTAGTGTGGCTATATTCCAACCGATATAGAAACTCAAACCGCCGCCAAGGGCGTACCAAGGGTCGAATTTATATAACTTGCCTTGATTGGCGATGGCAAACAGTTCATCTGTGAGCAAAAAGCCCAATGTTAGGCGCCACTTTAATGGCAACGGACTGATTTGACTGCGCATCGCCATTGCATATAACAGATGGCGTGAGGTGATGAGTAACGTCGTAATTAAGATACTCCACAGACCAATACCGGCTTTCACCATGCCGAGCGCCACTAATTGAGCCGCGCCCGCAAAGATAATCGCCGACATGGCTTGGCTCTCAATGGGCGTTAGCCCAACCTCAATGGCGAAGGAGCCCGCTAAAATGCCCCAAGGTACAACCGCTATCGTCAACGGCATCATGGCTAATGTACCTTTTAAAAATGCCTTGGATTTCGATGGATGCACAGGATAAACATCAGGTTCTATAAGCTTGTCGGTGGTCACTTTGGCTCCTAAAAATAGCGGCGACGGGGTTGCCGTTAAACAATAAATGCTTGGATAAGGTTGCTTGCTTAGTCAATAGAGGAGAAAGCAAGAATGAGCATGGCAGATTAACTTAAAGTGGTTGTTTAGGCTTGGATAATATTGCGGCCTATTTCTTTGGCAAATTGCCCCGGTGTTACGCCGACTGTCTTCTTAAAATGTCGATTCAAGTGACTTTGATCGTGAAAACCACAATCGAGGGCGACATCAAGCAGCCGTGTGCCTTGTTTGATTTTTCCTTTGGCGAGTCTCACTCTTGCCTGAATTTGGTAAGCGTGGGGCGGTAAGCCGTAATAACGCTGAAATTGGTTCAGCAAATAATAGGGGCTTAATCCCGCGAGTGTTGCCAGCTCTTCAAGGGAGATGTCGGCTGCAGGATGATCGTCGATAAAGGATTTCACCAGTGCTAACGCAGGCTTAGCGATTACAGCGAGGTTATCGCTTGGGCGATTCTTGCCATGGCGTGTCATCAACTGTGTCAAGCTGGAATAGACCAAGCTTTCGCGCAGTAAGCGATTGTCCGATGTATCTAAAGTCGTAAAGGTGAAGCGCAGTAATTCGGCTAATTCAGGATCGTACACTACGGGCTCAGGGAAATAGGGCGCACCGCGGTTTGATGCTAGCTCACTGTTAATATTGGCAAACTGCGCGGGTACTGGATACATGGCACGATAGGACCAACCGCCCTCGGTGGCGCTACAACCATTATGGACTTCGTCGGCGTTGACGAGAATGATGCTGTGCTTTGGCGCCACATGGTTGCCACCCGTGCGATAAAAACGCTGCGCCCCCGTTTCAATCACGCCGACTGTGTAACCTTCGTGGGTGTGCCGACTAAAGTTTTGTTTATGGTAGTGGGCATTGAGTAACTCGAGGCCACCTAATTCACCGGCAATCTGGTAGGCCGCATGTTCTGTGTTCACACTAGGCCTCCGTGTTTAGTGTATGAATGGGCGGGTTGTGCCTGATAGTAACCCAGAAACCCTCAGTGCTTTTGTACAAAATTGCGCATATAGGATTTTGTTTGCGTTTAATGGCGTTTTTTTAATGTGTGTTGCTTAATGCTTGTCGCTTAAGATTTTTTGTTCAGTCTTGCTCGCGATAGGCGTTATTTAGGTTGCCTGCTGTAATGTTGTGAGTTCTGCCCCCGCGATAGCCTCTAGGTGTTGAGTGATTTTCTCTATCGGCCAATCCCACCAAGCGATGGCAACAAGCTCATCTATCACAGTTTGCTCGAATCTCAGCTTGATCACTGTGGCAGGATTACCGCCAACCACAGCGTAGGGTGGTACATCTTTTGTTACTACTGATTGACTGGCAACAATGGCGCCGTGGCCAATTTTTACCCCAGGCATGATAGTGGCGTTATAACCAATCCACACGTCGTTACCGATACAGGTGTCGCCCTTAAAAGGTAAATCTTCGGGCTTGGGCGCCGCTTTCTCCCAGCCATTGCCGAAGATATAAAAAGGATAAGTCGAGAAGCCAGATACTTGATGATTAGCGCCATTCATAATGAATTTCACGTCTTTCGCAATGGCGCAGAATTTACCGATATTCAGTTTATCGCCAATAAAGTCAAAGTGATAAAGTACATTCGACTCGAACCTCTCAGGACCTGCTGGATCGTCATAATAAGTGTAATCACCGACGATAATGTTCTCGCGGGAAATAAAATTTTTAAGAAAGCCAACCTGGGGAAAGCCTTTCATCGGCGCTTTATCGTTGGGATTTGGACCTAACTGCGGGTGAGTGTGGGTACTTGGCATGAATACCTCAGTGCTGAAAAGAGTTATTTACTAGGGTAATGCATTGTCTTTTTTGAATCGTCGTACTTTGGTACGTATATTCTTCATCGGGGAGTAAGTATTGAATTGGATCATACGGCCCAGAGTCCATTTATCGTACCAAGTTATGCCGTACAGTTGCTGATCACTGAGACTCGCAATCAGCGTTGACAATTTTTCCATTGTCATTTCATATTCATCAAGTAAATCAGTATATTGCCATTGGCTATATTCATGATGAAATCGCTCTGCTAATAATCCCAGTTGATTCCATTTATAACCCGTATCGGGAAAATCAACGGGGAGTGCTTGCGATGTTAACTCGTACCATTTGAGCACTAATTTACCCCAGCCAATAAGGTAAGCGACTGTATCACTTACACTCATTTGTGTACCTTTGATGTTTCCTTCTATGCTGCACACACGGGATATTTGGGCTGGGATTGAACGATAGTCTGCCATCAATTTTGGGAAAACTGAGTAAATAGCCAATTCAAGTTCTTGTTTTGATTGGGGGATAGATGACATCACTACCTCGTTTACATTAGATGCTTAGGCTGAGTTTAACATCATCTATTGGGCTATTTAGTATTCACCTGTCACAATAAGCTCTTGTTCAATAGATTCAACAACTAAGGCAAGTGTACTATTTTCTTGCTTAAAGCCGACAGAGCAAATTGCCATCGCGCCGTTACCACAGGTTATTTCAGGGTAATCTTTTGTCATTGGCGTTTCATCTTCTGCTACGGGGGCTAATACCCAGCCAGCAGCCAATAAACTCGATTTCACCTCAGCGTATTTTTTACCCCATAACGCGCTGCTGTCCTGTGCTGGAGCAAATAGAGGCAATACGCCAAGACTTAGCATGATCAGTGGGAGAATGATTTTTTGCATATAAAGCTTTCTAGTTCCCATGTGGTTTCTGTTGGTCGCTTAGCGCTGAAGAATCCCCTGATGATTTACAAATAAATCATCAAATTAGGGTGGAAGCGCATCTTGTTGCATGATCAAATGGTTTCGCTAAAAACTACACTTGGACAACAAGATGCGCGAAGCCAATATCCTACAACATTCTTTACACCAATACTGCCCAGAACTTCACCTAAAACGATTAAACAGCTTGATGCTGGCCTCTAAGGCACTGATTGAATGTAAGACACTGACCTTGACTGAGTTAGGTCGAATTGAATGTAAGACACTGACCTTGACTGAGTTAGGTCGAA